>NZ_SMCO01000013.1 GCF_004346685.1 Sulfurirhabdus autotrophica | reverse complement strand
AATTTCGACTGGCTGGTCAAAAAGGCTCGGATGCTACCGCATCTCGCCCTCTTAACCAACATTACTCAAAATTGCACTTCATCCTTGAATCCGCCGAAAAAGACAGCGCCACATTTCTGATGTTACGCTACAGTTCGGGTGTACAGGGTTAGGGCCTATTGGCGTGTTCGTGCTGTGATGTATGCCAGGACAACCGCTTATATCTCAAATGTGTTCGGTCAACTGCTTGACACCGGTCATTATAGTGCATTTATAATGCACCTTTTGTTCGTAGTATGTTGAGCTTTGAAATGGGCAGATTTTGATTAGTGGTAATCATAATAATAATTTGTGAAACTATCCTTTAAAACGTTAATTCCTTATTTTATCCCCGAGGCGACGCCGTTGTCCCTTGGTGAAAAATTGCGCTCCGGCCTGGCGTCTTTTGGTGGTATTCTGCTGGTTGGCTTGATCAGCAGTCACTTTATTACGGGTCCCGGTTTGCCGTTGATGGTGGCTTCAATGGGTGCTTCAGCTGTGCTGCTGTTTGCTGCTTCTCATAGCCCGCTAGCGCAACCTTGGCCGCTGATAGGGGGAAATATACTGTCGGCAATTGTCGGTGTGGCCTGTTCCCGAGTGTTACATGATCCAGTACTAGCTTCGGCAGTGGCGGTATCCTTGTCTATCATCGTCATGCATTTAACTCACTCTCTTCATCCACCCGGAGGTGCTGTCTCACTCATACCTGTTCTTGGCGGGGAAAGTATTCAGGCACTTGGCTTTCATTTTGTATTGTTGCCTGTTGCATTGAATGTTCTGGTGATATTTGCAGGGGCAATGATCATCAATAATCTGCTGCCCGGCAGGCGCTACCCATCACGCCCGTTGAAAAAGAGGGATGATGTTCATAAGCATGATGACCCGAAAGCGATGGATAGGTTGGGCGTTACTTCAGATGATTTGCGCAATGCATTAAAAGATTTCAATGCCTATCTTGACGTCAGTGAAGAGGATTTAAGCAAGGTTTATAAAATGGCGGGAATGCATTCCTACCAACGAAAAATGGGTGTGATTAATTGCGCAGACATCATGTCACGCGATTTGGTTACGGTGGAATATGGTACCGAGCTTGAAGAAGCGTGGGCTCAATTACGTTTTCATAAGATAAAGGTACTGCCGGTAGTAGATAGAGCACATCGTGTAGTTGGGATAGTGACGTTGGTTGATTTTCTGAAACGCGCGAATCTTAAAACTTACGAAACCTTTGAGGATAAGCTGATCAAGTTTATCAAGCGCACGCCTGGTATGGCTTCAGATAAACCGGAAGTGGTTGGTCAGATCATGGCCACACCCGTATTTACCGCAAATCAAGACATGCATATTGTTGAACTGGTGCCACTGCTTTCTGAAAAGGGGTTGCACCATATTCCGATTGTGGATGCAGAAAAGCGCTTGGTGGGTATGGTGACACAATCTGACCTGATTGCAGCGCTCTATGCAGGTGCAGTAGCTAAAAGCGAATAACCCGAAAACGATAAATTAACTATGCTGCAGCCAAGGTAAACGCATCTGCATAGATGTCTTTTATTGCCGCACCGGACAAAAAAGCTTTTTTCTTGGCGGATTTTACCATGTCAGGATTTCCGCATAAAAATATACGCCACCCTGAAAGTCCGTTTATATCTGCAAGTGCTACGTCTAAAGCGCGGCCAGTAGCGTATCCTTCCTGGGCAACAAATTCTGTATTTGAAATACACGGCGTATAGCTGAAATTGGGGTGTTGCTTGGCCAACGCGCGCAGCTCTTCTGTCAAATAGAGCCCTTCTATATTTCTGCTGCCATGGTAGAGCCGAATCGGCCCTGTATGTCCTTGAGTGATCGCATCAAGAGCAATGCCATACAATGGGGCAAGTCCTGAGCCTGTACCAATTAAGAGTAGCCCCTGTTCAGGGTTGCCAGAGACATAGAAACAGTTCCCGATTGGTTGGCTAATTTCTACTGAATCGCCCGGTTTGAGTTGGTGGTGTATCCAGCCGCTCACGCGTCCTTCCGGTACTTTGCGAACGTGCAGTTTTAAATGTGTGTCGCGTGTTGGTACGCTAGCCAGAGAATAGCTTCGCCCTAGCGTTGAATCTTTGAACAGATTGATGAATTGGCCGGCTCTGTAATCCACAGGTTGCTCACAATGCAACCCCAGACAAACAATGTCATGACTGAGGGTTTCTACGGTTTTGACTGTTGCCTTAAACCGTCCTGCATCCGCATCAGGCAGGGCAATTTCCATATCTTCCTGCGGGTGGCACGAACAAGCCAAAAAATAATTTTGAGCCTTAAGTGTTTCTTTTAAACCCTTTTGAGCTGATTCTGGCGGGGTACCTTTAGTGGCCCGCATAAGGCATGTCTGGCATGAGCCGCTGCGGCAAGAATGGGGGACAGGCACACCATGTCCAATTAACGCATCAAGCACGCTCTCATTTTGATTGCAGTCGTAGGTGTTGTCTTCAAATAATAGCTTGGTGGGCATGGTGTACCTGTCTGTGGAGTGTTTAATTATTTGCCCAGCACGTCGCTGCGCGTGGTTTCGCAAAGTGCAGCGACTTCAGAAATGTATTCTTGCGAGACATTGAGTTCTTTTAATGTGGCAGCGAGATTTTCTACAACCGCATCAAAATGTGAGTCATTCAGGCCCTTTGCTACAAGATGGGCATGGCCACGGCGCATATCCATACCGCTGTATTGATTAGGGCCGCCAAAAGCCATAGTCAGAAAAGCCTTCTGCTTGGCGGCTTGCCTCTCCATATCCACATCGTCAAAAAAATCACTGATGCGATCATCGCTTAGCACCTTGCGATAAAAAATATCTACAGCTGCATCTACAGCCCCTTCACCACCCAAATTGTTGAAAAGCGTATTATTCATTCATGAACTCCGTTTGTAGCTGCATTAACATATATATTAAATATATGTTAATGCACAAAAATAAAGGGCGTTTCCGCCCGGTTGATTAGCATATACAAATATATTGATGTATATAAAATGCATCATATAATATAAATCTTGTTTTTGTCAAAAGTAAGTGTAAATCGGCGATATAATAAAAAACAAAACCAGCCATAAGAAATCAAATGCAACTTACCCAATACACAGATTATTCATTGCGCGTCCTCATCTACCTGAGCCTGAAAAAGCCGGGGGAATTAGGTACGATCTCGCAAATTTCCGAATTTTACGGGATTTCGCGTAACCATCTGGTCAAGGTGGTGCACAATCTGGCGATCCGTGGGTTTATCCACACAATACGGGGGAAACATGGCGGTATGCATTTGGCGCGTTTGCCGGCAGAAATAACTATCGGCGAAGTGGTGCGTCAGACTGAACCTGATTTTGATATTGCGGAGTGCTTCGATAAGGAGACAAATCATTGCGTAATTACGCCTGTATGTGCACTTAAATCCATACTAGGTGAAGCCAGAAACAGTTTTCTAAAAGAGCTCGATCGACACACGATTGCAGATGCCATTAGTAAAAAAAACGTACTGACTAAAAATATAAAATTCCAGTTAAACCAGGAAAAAGGGTAAACAGGTCATGCCCCTGAACAGTGAATCCAAGTCGTTATGGATCGCTATAGGAAAAGAAATTTCAGTTGCATCCAGGAAACTATTTGAAATATCTCGAGCGCAGAGCGTCAGTGGCGGCTGTATTAATGATGCCTATTTCGTACAAAATAATCAGGGTGAAAGGTATTTTGTCAAAACAAACCAGGCTGAAAAACTCACTATGTTTGAGGCTGAAGTAGCAGGGTTGATAGAGATTGCCAGAACCCATACAGTTCGAGTACCTCAGCCAATATGTAGTGGCAAGTTCGAAAATACAGCTTTTGTGGTGACAGAATATATCGAAATGGTCGCAGGCAATGCATCAAGCCATAGAAAAATGGGAACAAAAATTGCCAATATGCACATGGTTACCCAGGCGGAATTCGGGTGGAGAATAGACAATACAATTGGGGATACGCCACAGCCAAATGGGTTGATGAATAACTGGATTGATTTTTGGCGCGAACATCGGCTCGGGTTTCAGTTGAATCTTGCGTTAAAAAATAGCATAGCAAAGGAAGTAGTGCGCAAGGGTGAAAAACTGATGGTGGATTTAGCGGCATTTTTCCCGGAAGAAATGCCCAGACCAGCTTTGCTGTATGGCGATTTATGGGGTGGAAACTGGATGATGGATAGCCAAGGCGAGCCGGTAGTTTTTGATCCTGCGGTTTATTATGGGGACCGAGAAGCAGACATTGCCATGACAGAATTGTTTGGTGGATTTTCGCCAGATTTTTATGCGGCTTATAATGCAGTATTTCCGTTGGATGCAGGTTACAAAACACGTAAAACCCTCTACAACCTTTATCATGTCTTGAACCACTTTAATCTGTTTAGTGGTGGGTATGCGGCGCAGGCCGAAAGAATGATAGATACCTTGTTAGCTGAAATACATTAATCAGTCTGTATCAGATGGTTGGCCCATTCAATGATGGGAAGCAGCCTGGGAGGTAATAGTGTCAGGGCTTGCCGATAATTAACCCATCTGAACTCATGGTGTTCCGGTTTTCCTAGCTCAGGGTTGATTGGGAGTGATACCGGGTTTCCATGGCTAACTGCCAGATAATAGCGAGCGACCTTCTTCTGCCCATAGGGCTGGGTTTCGCAAAACAACGCTCCCCACTTGAATTCAAGATCAGTCAACGTGGTTTCCTCCCGGACTTCCCTGAGTGCAGCCTGAAAAGGACTTTCGCCAGGTTCAACTGCCCCTTTGGGGAAATCCCACGAACGATAGCAGCGCAGCAGTAAGTATCGCCACTCTTTTTCAGCATATTGCACAATCACAACACCGGCAGATAGAGACTTGATTTTCACTGGGATTCCATCATAAAGCCTGGCTTATACTTAATGATATATGGCACTATACCTAATATGAATGGCGTTGGTAAAAAAGATAAAAATGCTCAATTCCAAATGAACGTGGTGTGAGCGAGGAGACCCCTGTTTGGTTTGATGCGAGTTTGAAGATTGCTAATAATCAATGAGTAATGCAAATCCATACTAATTATATAAATACTTTGGGCAGTTAACAAAGCTAATTTAGCACTGAAAAGACGAAGTTTTTTAAAAATAAGTTATCTGTTTGCCCGCTATTTGAAATGCCCTTAAACACAAGCTGTGCGAGTGTGTTGACTGCGTGAAACGAGAAATTATGTGAAAAGTGTGTTCACGCGAACAAAAAAACAGTTAATCATATTGTGGAATAACGTCGGCCATGAAAAGTAAACGTCACAATTTTGGAAGATTACTAGTCGGGTTGCTTGTGCTGATAGGCCTGACCGCAACCTATTTTGGTTGGCGCTATGCCAGTGATAGCGCTATGAGCCTTGCGAATGATCGCTTTCAGATTAAAATGATACGGATTAAATCCGCGATTCATGAGCGGATGCTGGCATACAAGCAAGTATTACGCGGTGGTGTGGGTTTGTTTAATGCTTCCAGTGATGTCAGCAGGCAAGAGTGGCATGATTATGTAAATAGTTTGCAGTTGAATGAAAACTATCCTGGCATTCAGGGTATGGGGTTTGCGAAGTGGATAGCTCCAGCTAATTTAGCTGATCATATTACACAGATTCGTCGTGAAGGTTTTCCAGATTATATTGTCAAGCCTGCAGGCGCGCGCACGGAATATACCAGCATTATTTATCTTGAACCATTTGATGCGCGTAATCAGCGTGCTTTTGGCTATGATATGTTTTCGGAAGTAACCCGGCGTACCGCCATGGAAATGGCGCGAGACTCGGGAAAAACGGCCATTTCCGGAAAAGTCATCCTGCTTCAGGAAACAAAAAGTGATGTTCAGAACGGCTTTCTCATGTATTTACCCGTATATCGTGGTGCTGCCCCCGCCAACGTAACTCAACGTAGAGCCGCTTTGGTGGGCTATGTATATAGTCCTTTTCGAATGAATGACCTGATGCAGGGTGTGCTGGGGAAAACTGCGCCGGATGTTGCTTTGCAAATCTATGATGGGCTGGATATGTCTGCCAGTAAGGAGATGTTTAAAAGTGATGATATAAAGAGTAATCATCACTCCCTTTTTACTGATACGAGAGAAATAGAGTTTAACGGTAAAGTCTGGACGCTGCGCTTTAGCTCCTTGCCAGCTTTTGAATCAGATATTGACACAGGTACACCAGAAATAATCGCTATTTCCGGGTTGGCGCTTACTGCGTTATTGTCGCTTTTGCTATGGTCACTGCTAAGTACCCGTGAACGTGCGTTTGGGCTGGCAAATGCCATGACCAGCGCTGTCAGGGAGAGTGAAGAACGTTTCCGTTCAGTCGTGGATACAGCAGCAGACGGCATTGTTGTTGTCAGTGAGAACGGCATTATCGAATCGTGCAATGCGGCTGCACAAAATATTTTTGGTTATTCTTCCGAGGAAATGGTCGGAAATAACTTCAATATGCTTATGTCTGGGGTGGATTCTAGTCAGGGTGAGGGATTTTTCGAACGTTTTTTGCGTACTAATGAAAACAGAAGTACTGGAATCGGTCAGGAAATGGTCGGGTTGCGTAAGAATGGTATTTCTTTCCCGATGGATCTGTCAGTAGGTGAAATACATACAGGTAATCAGCGTAAATTTACCGGCATGGTGCGCGATATTACTGAACAGAAACTGGCACAGCAGAAGCTGAATGACCAGGTCCGCTTTATTACCGAACTTCAGGATACTATTCCAACCCCGGTCTATTTTAAAGATGTGGCTGGGCATTATCTTGGATTTAATCGGGCTTTTGAGGAGTTTTTTGGCATAGACAGGGATAATATGCTTGGTCAGTCGGTTTCTGCGCTCTATCAACACTATCCCGATGTGGCTGCTTTTCACCTGCAGAAGGATGCAGAGCTTTTCAATGATCTTAAACCGCAATCTTTTGAAGCGACAATTCCAACGCGCCAGGGCGAACGTTATGTCATGTACAGCAAGGCACCATTTTTTCAAGAGGATGGGACCCTTGCGGGTTTAATCGGCGTGGTTTATGACGTAACTGAACGCAAACAAGCGGAAGAGGTATTGCAGAAAACCATGCGCTTGCAGCGCGCCATTCTGGAAAGCGCAAGCTATGCCATTATTTCCACGGCACTGGATGGTACGATTTTGTTGTTTAATCCAGCTGCAGAAAGGATGCTGGGGTATAAGGCGGAGGAGCTAATCGGAAAAGCGACTCCTGCCATCATTCATTTGCCAGAAGAAGTGGTTGCACATGCGAAAATCATATCCGAGGAATTAGGGCAAAACATCGAACCGGGCTTTGAAGTATTTGTAGCGAAAACGCGGGAAGGTTCAATTGATGAAAATGAATGGACCTATGTGCGCAAAGACGGAAGCCATGTGCCTGTATTGCTCACAGTGACAGCGCAACGGGACGAAAACAATGAAATAACCGGATTTCTGGGAATCGCTTCAGACATTTCTGAACGTAAAGCCTTTGAGGTGGCGTTACGCGACAGTGAGGAACGCTATCGGATGATGGCGGAGCATTCAAGCGATATGATTTCCCGGTTTTCAACAGATGGCACGTTAAGCTATGTTTCCCCTGCCAGCGCAACCTTACTGGGCTATGAATCTTCCGCCATGTTAGGCAAATCGCTGTTTGAATGGATTCATCCGGATGACAGGGAAATGGTAAGGCAGAAACTGATGATGGTGCTGGATAATTACGTACTGGACACTTTGACGTGCCAGGTACGCAGCATTGAAGGCCATTATATCTGGATGGAAACTTCGTTGCGCGGATTAAAGGAAAGCGCTCCCGGTGGTGACCGTCTGATCGTAGGTGTTTCCAGAGATGTTACCGAACGCGTGCAAGCGACGGCAAACCTGAATCGATTTAAAAATATTCTGGATAACACGCTGGATATGCTATTCATGTTCGAGCCGGATACCCTGCGATTTGTTTATCTGAACAAAGGCGCGGTGGAGAAAATGGGTTATACCAGCGAAGAACTTTTGCAGATGGCGCCATATCAAATCAAGCCGCTCATACCTGAGAAAAAATTTCGTGAAATGATAGCCCCGCTTTTATCCGGTGAGAAACAATCGCTTAATTTTGAAACGGTTCACCGATGCAAGGATGGTAGTGATTTTCCAGTGGAAATATTTTTGCAATTGGTTAGGGAAGTAGATGGGCATGGTCTGTTTATCGCAATAGTTCGCGATATCACAGAACGTAAAAAGGTAGATCGCTTGAAAAATGAATTTGTCTCTACTGTCAGTCATGAGTTGCGAACGCCGCTTACTTCAATTCGGGGAGCACTAGGGTTAGTGGCAGGTGGTGTGGCGGGTGAGTTGTCAATACAAGCAAAAAGTCTGATAGATATTGCTTATAAAAACAGTGAACGTCTTGTGCGTTTGATCAATGATATTCTTGATATTGAAAAAATTGAATCCGGGAAAATGGTTTTGGATCTGCAGCGACAGGATTTAATGCCCATTATCGAACATGCAGTTGAAGCGAATCGTGCCTATGGTGAAGCATATGGTGTGACGTTTAAAATCACATCCGCACTGGATGGTGTAAAGGTTGAGGTGGATCAGGATCGGTTGTTGCAAGTGATGACTAATCTGCTTTCCAATGCGGCCAAGTTTTCTCCAGCGAATAGCCAGGTCGAAATTGCTGTTCGCCCTGGAAAGTATGGTGTCAGGGTTATGGTGATTGATAAAGGAACCGGGATACCTGAAACTTTCCGAAGCAGCATATTTCAGAAATTCTCTCAGGCAGATTCATCTGACACACGGCAAAAAGGCGGTACAGGTCTGGGGTTAAGTATTTCCAAAGCGATTGTTGAAAAAATGGGTGGTGAGATCGGGTTTGAAACGAAAGAGGGGATGGGTTCGGTTTTCTATTTTGAGCTGCCAGAAAGTTGTGAGACGGGTATATGCTTAACCCGTATAGAGAATGCGTTGCATGGCAATTTACTTCGTGTATTGATATGCGAAGACGATGAGGATATCGCCGTATTGTTAGGTCTGATTTTAAGCGGAGGGGGATATGCCAGCGATGTTGCGCATAACGCAATGCAGGCAAAGGCGTTGTTGCAGAAAAATCACTATGATGCAATGACGCTGGATATCGGTTTGCCCGGTCAGGATGGTATTGCGCTGATCCGAGAGTTACGTGCGCAAGAAGCAACTGCTCACCTACCCATTGTGGTTGTGTCTGCCCAGGCAGAAAAAGGGCGCGCTGAAATTAATGACGGATATGCGCTGGTTGGGTGGCTTGATAAGCCAATTGATCGTACAAATTTGCTCAAGCAGTTAAATGAGCTCGTGATAAATAAAGATGCAACCCGTATTCCCGTTATATTGCACATTGAAGATGACCCGGATATCAGGCAGATTGTCAGCTCTATCGGGCATGAAATTGCTGAGTTCGATCATGCAAGTACGTTGACAGAAGCTACGGAAAAGTTGTGTCAGAAGCATTATGATCTGATAGTGCTGGATTTGGGTCTGCCCGATGGTTCTGGTATGGCGGTGATGCCTTTATTGAAAAAACTGAATCACCACACACCTGTGATGATATTTTCTGGTGCAAATATAGCGCAAAAAGAGGCTGGCCAAGTTGCATCAGTATTAGTGAAATCACGCACTTCCAATCAGGAATTACTGGATACAATAACTCAATTGGTTACACAAAAAGTAAAAAACTGACAAATAGCATAAATAGTTCGTTTTCAATTTCAAGGAGAAGCCAGTGGCCGAATTAAGGCGCATTTTATATGTGGAAGATGAACCGGATATTCAAGCAGTTGCAAAATTGGCATTGGAAGCCTTAGGTGGTTTTGAAGTACAGGTTTGCAGTTCGGGAAAAGAGGCGCTGGAAAGTGTATTGGCATTTTCTCCAGATCTGATTTTGCTGGATGTGATGATGCCGGGAATGGACGGACCTACCACCCTGAAAGCAATGCGAGAGCTGCCAGAGTTGAGACAAACCCCAGTGGTTTTCATGACTGCCAAGGTGCAGCCTCAGGAAATTCAGGAATACACAAGACTGGGGGCGATTGATGTCATTCCAAAACCATTCGACCCGATGACGCTTGCTGATGTGGTAAAGAAGATTTGGAAGAGTATAAATGGATAAACCTCAATTTCTGGTTCGCATAAAAGAGATGTGGCAGAAATACGAAGTGGCACGCCCCTCAACATTGGGTGAAATAAAATGGGAGTGGGCCGCAACAGTACATTTCGATCCGCACGAATATCACCCAAATTTAAGAAATATATGTATGAGCGTTTGAATCAGAATTGGAGCCTATGAATGAGTACACCTTCAAACATTAATGATGTACTACGCGAAATGCGTGAGCAGTATCGTCAGCATCTTCCGGTAAAGCTTGCAGAGATTAGTGCCATGTGGGAATCGTTGCAACATGCTGAGAAACTAGACGCAGATTCAGTGCAGACGCTGTACCGACTTGTGCATAGTCTGACGGGGTCCGGAGCAACTTTTGGTCTGACAGCACTTAGTGAGATGGCAAGAATACTTGAAACAACGATCTCAGAAAACGTCAAAAATGCAGAGCAAATTACAGAGGAAATAAAAAAACGCATTAACGCGCAATGGCATGACGTAATGCTGGCCGCAGATCGACCTGATGCAGAGTCGCCACAGCATTCAGACAAGTCGGGTGAGACAGAGACTTCAAATCCAGTGGCACCAGTCAAGAAAGAAAAAGGATATGTGCTGTTAGTGGAAGATGATGCTGACCAGGCGCGAAACATTGAACTGCAACTGGGTCATTTTGGTTATTCGGTGAAAGTGTTGCACGATACAATGTTATTAACCGCTGCAGTAGCAGAGAAGACGCCCATGGTCATTATCATGGATGTGGTGTTTCCTGAGGGGGCTATAGCCGGCCCCTTGGCAGTAATTGGTCTTTCTGACGAAATAAAAGCCGTTATTCCCGTTATTTTTCTTTCGAGTCGCGGCGATCTCAATGCGCGCTTGTCCGCTGTCCGCGCAGGGGCGGCAGCTTACTTTACGAAACCGGTTGATATAGGCGTGTTAATCGACAAGCTGGACAGTCTGACAAGCGAAGTCTTGCCTGAAGCTTTTAAGGTGTTGATTGTGGATGATTCTCCTTCGTTAGCTTCCTTTTATGCCTTGACGCTACAATCTGCTGGCATGGAAACCCTTGTGGTTACGGATCCGTTTAAAATGCTCGACGCGATCAGTGACTTTACCCCGGAGCTGATTTTATTGGATATGTATATGCCCGGATGCAGCGGGATGGAACTGGCTAAAATCATACGTCAGCAAGAGTCTCTGGTCAGCACGCCCATCGTTTTCCTGTCAGCAGAAACCAATATGGATAAACAATTGGAAGCAATGCAGTTTGGTGCAGATGACTTTCTGACCAAACCGATTCAGGCTGATCATCTGATTTCCGCAGTGACTTCCAAGGTGCAGCGTTACCGTACTTTACGTACATTTATGGTACGAGACAGTTTGACTGGATTATTAAATCATACCAAGACCAAGGAAGAACTGGATGTTGAAATCATGCGCGCGGAGAGGCAAAAATCAATGCTGGTTTTTGCGATGATTGATATCGATTTTTTCAAAAAAGTGAATGATACTTATGGACATGCCACTGGGGACAGGGTGATTAAGAGTTTGTCACGACTCTTGCAGCAACGGCTGCGTAAAACCGATATTATTGGACGCTATGGTGGAGAGGAGTTTGCTGTTGTCCTGAGGGATACGGATGGGCCAAGTGCATTTACAGCGCTGGATAATATTCGCAAGGCTTTTGAACAAATTGCACAATATTCGGAAAGTGGGGGTGAAAACTTTTCAGTCACATTCAGTTGCGGTCTGGCAGAATTTCCAGGGTTTTCTAATGCGCCTGAAATCAGTAATGCGGCAGATAAGGCGCTCTATGAGGCTAAGCGGGGCGGGCGTAATCGTGTGGTAATGGCGAGAAAATCGGAAAAAAAATAGGGTTGGAATTGGGTTTGTTAATGAAAGTGCTGAAATTAAAAACGGGGTGATTTCACCCCGTTTTTAATTGAAAGACTTTTAAGACTCGCTTAGTGAGGCAAGTTGTCGATCATTTTCTTTAATTCACCATTCTCATACATTTCGCGCATGATATCGGAGCCACCAACAAATTGGCCGTTTACATAAAGTTGCGGGATGGTAGGCCAGTTTGAAAACTCTTTAATTCCTTGGCGAATATCTGCGTTGGATAATACGTCCACAGTAAAAGGGGCGTCGACGCCGCAAGCTTTCAGAATTTGCGCAGCAGTAGAACTGAAGCCGCACTGAGGAAACTGAGGCGTACCTTTCATGTAAAGCACAACTGGATGGGTTGTAACCTGTTCTTTAATAACGTCTTGAATGCTCATAGTGTGATCCTGAAATAACCTAGTAAAAAATTCAAGTATTATTTTCACATAATTGCAGTAGCCCGTCAAGCAACGGCATTATTCCGGTTTTTTTGAATAAAATGCTTTATGGAACAAGTGTCTGGCCAGTAAACCAGCGGGCATGCGCAGCCAGTGCGAACGAATGTAGAGTGCCCAACGGGCAAAACCTGTCAACCAATCTGAACAGCTAGGGTGGACTGGTGAAAGTGCTCGCCCATACAATGCGTCCATGATGCTAACCAAGGGCCAGGCAGGCTGAAAACGCTTCATGCTTTGAATGATCGTGGCTGATAAAGGCGTTTCAAGAATCTCGCTGCAATAGTGCAAGGCGTAGAATAAGGGGCGGACCAGGTCCATTTCCTTTGCGCGCGCATCCAGATCTTCCCAAAATGAAGGGATGCTGCTGAAATATCGTAACAGGCTATCCATGTCGGTAAGATCGCGTAAGCCATGTTCCAGCTCACCTTCATGAAATAAATGAGTGGCGCTATGCAGCACCATGTCGACAGGCGCAAGGACCTTTATCTGCGGCGTATTTCCCGCTGAAATGGCGGATTCCAGTAATTTAGCTGGATCAGGGTGAAAACGCGCGGTCTCCGGCAATATATTATGGTGCAAATCCACCACACTCTGGCGCTGATTGTGCATCATGGGGGGGAGTTCGTGCATCCACGTGCGATAATAGCGCTGATCATAAGCATCATGGTGACTGGCATCCCAGCCATGAAGGCGTAAAGCAGCCTCTGCCTGATTTAGCTTTGCTTTGGGGACAAGAATGTCAACGTCCGAAAAAATCCTTCCGCGCGCGGGTGGCAGTTCAGCTATGAGATACGCTGCACCTTTCAACAATACAAGGGGTAGGTCAGCTGTCTCAAGTGCTTTGCGAAGGTTGTGTACTTCCCAGCGTATAGCTTGCGCATGACGTTTCACAACCGTATTGGCGGATTCAAGGTGCGCCAGGGGTTTGGTGGGGATGCTGGCGAGTAAATTTTTTTGTTCCAGTAAGGCATAGATATGGGCAAGCATGTCCGCATGCCTAGACTGGCGAATAAGCAGATCCCATTCTTTCATGCTCATTGATTGCATTTTGTCAGGCTGGCGCAGCACTTGGACGATCAGGGTTTTGGCGGCTTTCATATAGCTGGAGGCGTCAGATCTGCAAAAACAGCTATGGCTTCGTCCAGATTGCTATAAGTGAAGTCGTAGCAATCACACCGGTCGATAAGGTCAGTCATCATGTGAAAGCCCTGTGCGCCCAACAAGCTGTAGTTGAAGGCGTTTTCTATCATCTGCATGAAAGCGCGGGATTTGGGTTGCATCGCCAATTGTGTTTCTGCCCCAGCCTGATACTTGGGAAAAACAATCCAAGCGGGCATTGCCGTCAATTGGCTTTGAGCAACACTGGTAGCGGGTGGTTTCATATGAGCAACTGTTCCCTTTACCGTATCCCGAACCGCACGGCTTAACACCGCTGTGGGTTCAAAATTCCGTATAACCTGGATGGACTGATTTTTGAGGCTCACTGGTCTGCATAAGGGGACCAAAGCGCCACCCGCTTTACTGATCAAAGTTAATTCATCTGAAAGTAAACGCCATCCACGATTAGCTAAAGCCGCGCACAAAGTGCTTTTTCCGGAGCCAGGCGGAGCTGGAAGGATGACAGCCCGTCCCTGCATTTCAAGTACCGCGGCGTGCAGAATCAGATATTGATGGGAATGCCCCGATACGCACCAGTTCATCCCCCATTCAAGCATGGGAAAAGCCTGGTCAAGGGGGAGTGGCTTAAAAGGGATGCGATTATCGAAAGAAAATAATACCTGTGGGCGGAACCAGTGTCTTAAATTACCAGGGGGAGCCAATTGAACATGAAAATCCGCAAAACCGTTATCTTCTGCCAATGCATGGTCAGCGTAAAGTAGCGCAATATTTTCCGAAACGCTGGAAATGGACGATTGTATATGGGTGATGAATGGACCGGTTTGAAGGGTTAGTCCGGTGCTTTTAAGTAAAGACCGGAGTTCAGAATGGTTTAAATCAGAGACATTCAATGTGTAATATTTTCAACTATGCCAAGGCAACTTAAGTCGATGAGTGTCTTTTCAATCATTTCTTTCAGTTCATCGTCAGGCTGGATTTGCAATAATTGCGAAATTGTATCTAATAAATCAGAAATGTTGGATGGGGCATCTTGCAATCTTATCACAGACTGCGCCGCAAGCATGCCAAGCAGATGTGTATCACCTGAAGCGCTATTGTAGACAACGAACTCGTCGTTCCAGGAATGGAAATGGAGTGAGGCGTTTTTAGCAACTTGCCACATCTGACTGCAGTGAGTGTTAACTGTTGTTATAAATCAACCAACAAACTCTACAAGGGCATGGTGGTTTTCAGGTAAGCAACAATGTCCGAGGCAGACCAATGAACACCTGCAGTTGGTTCGTAATAACCTTTTGCAGCCCACTCGTTGAACATGTCCTTAACTGCTTGTTCAGTTAAAACAGGTGTTTTACCCGTTTTAGCATTGAGTATTGCCGCAACAATATGCGCACCTAATTGGTAGGCATCCTGGTTACCCTTCATCCATATGACTTGCATCATTGAAGACGTTGAGTAAGCAATCGCGTTTCCGTTGCAATTAAATACTTTGGAAAATGCCGTGCCACCTGTCCAATCCGCGCTATTGGTACTTACCGTAGTTGCTGAGCACGTCTTGGTTGTGGTTGTCTTGCCTCTTTTTGTCGTTGTGGTTGTAATGCAGCATGTGCCGGGATCGTACGTAGGTTTAGGCCAGACCTCAGGATGGTTTCCCCAGTAGCCAGGGGTCAGACCGCTACAAGTCACTGGCGTGCCATGAGAGCTGACATTACCGGACTGGAATCCCGAAGGAGATTGACATGCCCATTGTCCTAAAACAGGCTTGCTAGCCAGAGTCAGAATAATACTTGAAGCAGCCAGGCCGGATTTGGTGAAGCGCCTGCGTGAACTATCCGCAACTTGTTGTGCAGCATCATGCGAGATATTCTGGTCTGTCTGTTCGATTTCTGAATGTTTTTTGTCAGTCATACCAATGCCTTTGAATTTCTGTTTGTATGCTTGTTGCCAGTTTGAGTATTAATGTTTAAACAGGCAATCGAGATTAATTATCTAAATAATAAGCAAAAAACGTGCCACAATTTAATTTGATCCAACTTTGTAAGGTTAATCAAGCCTCTGTATTTTTATGATAATTTAAAAGGCACAATGATTAATTGGTAAGTGTAAATTTTCCCGACACTTTTGTTGCGGGTGCTTGATATTAATAGTGTTTTATAGTGAAACGGCTAGGAGTTTTGCATACCAACCCTCTCGATTTGCCGATTATGTTATAAATACCACGTTTTTAACCCGGTATAACAAGGTGCGTCTTTTAAAGGATGCATTTTATTGTGTAAAAAATTTCGACAAACCCTTCTGCATTGTTCGTCCTTAAGGTGTTTTACCTAGTGTAACACGCGGAATTTTTGCTAGATCGTTAACAGATTCCGCATGAATAAATCCATGCAAATCAAGTAATGCCTTGCATGCTTCTGCCTGATCATATCCATGTTCAAAAAGCAGCCATCCACCAGGCGAAAGGTGTGTTTTTGCGCCGTTAACAATTGTATGGATATCAGTCAACCCATCAATGCCTGAAGCCAACGCTGATATAGGCTCAAAGCGAAGATCACCTTGCCGCAGGTGAATGTCGTTTTTGGCTATATATGGCGGATTACTGACAATGATGTCGAATATTTGATGTTTGACTGACTGATACCAGTCACTTTGCAAAAAAGTAATGTTTGTTGTGGCCAGTCTCGCGGCATTGTCACGGGCCACGTTAAGCGCTTCTAGGGACTGGTCAATGGCAGTGACGCTGGCAAGGGGGCGATGTTTTGCCAGTGTGATGGCAACTGCGCCACTTCCTGTACCCAGATCGAGTATCCGAAGCGGTGTGTTCTGGGGGATGTGTGCAAGCGCTAACTCTACCAGTAATTCAGTTTCAGGACGGGGTATCAGCACGGCAGGTGTCACTTTAAAAGGCAGGCTGTAGAATTCACGTTCCCCCAGAATGTAAGCGATGGGTTCACCTTTCAGTCGCTGTGCTACAAGCGTCTGAAACTGGTTTTCCTGCAAGGGGTTTAGCGGTTCATCTCGATGGGCAATGAGATAGGCTTTTGAGACGCCTAGAGTATGGCTAAGCAACGCTTGTGCTTCAATACGCGCTTCAATCTTTTCCAATTGGAGTGCCTGAGCAAGAAGTGTTTGATTGTTTAAAAGTGCTTGGGTGATTGTCTGCGGCAAAGCAATTTAACCCTCTTCACCCATTTCAGCCAATAATTCAGCCTGGTGTTCTGACATGAGCGCATTAGTCAGTTCGTAAAGGTCGCCATCCATAATCTGATCAATTTTGTACAAGGTAAGGTTAATTCGGTGATCAGTGATGCGGCCTTGTGGGAAATTGTAAGTGCGTATACGTTCTGATCGATCGCCGCTACCGATAAGTGACTTACGCGTTGCTGCTTCTTTGGAATGACGTTCGTGCAATTGTTTGTCACGAATGCGGGCAGCCAGAACGGACATAGCCTGCGCTTTGTTTTTATGCTGGGATCGGTCATCCTGGCATTCAACCACAATGCCGGAAGGCAAGTGGGTAATGCGTACCGCAGAATCGGTTTTGTTGATGTGCTGTCCCCCTGCTCCGGAAGCACGATAAGTGTCAATACGCAAATCGGCAGGGTTGATTGCTACTTCTGAAATTTCATCTGCTTCTGGCATAACGGCGACCGTGCAGGCTGAAGTGTGAATACGTCCTTGTGTTTCGGTTGTGGGAACACGTTGAACGCGATGACCACCCGATTCAAACTTCAACTTTGAATAAACACCCTGCCCAATTATTTTTGCAATGATTTCCTTGTAGCCACCCACTTCACTTTCGCTGGTTGATACTATTTCAACCTGCCAGCGGTTTCGCTCGGCAAAACGGCTGTACATGCGAAACAGGTCACCTGCAAACAGGGCTGATTCATCCCCGCCGGTACCTGCACGAATTTCCAGAAATATATTACGTTCATCGTTGGCATCTTTAGGAAGTAATTGCTTTTGTAAATCCTTTTCGATTTCTTCCAGCTTTGCGCGGCCTTCCTGCACCTCGGTATCGGCAAATTCCCGCATTTCCGGATCAGCAGCCATTTCCTGTGCGGTTTTGATATCAAGCTCACATTGCTTGTAAGCTGTGTACAACTCAACCACAGGTCCAATCTCTGCGTGTTCACGAGTCAGTTTGCGATAAGTATCCATGTCCGCAGTGGCAGATTCGCTACTTAACAGCAGATTTAATTCTTCCAGGCGATCGCTCAGGTTGGCGAGTTTGTTGGCAATGGTGGATTTCACTAGGTTTCTTTAGATTATTCTTTATGGAGTGAATATAAGCGGCTGAGCAGGGTAACCAGTTCTTCCCGATCTTCTGAATCAGTGTGGTTCAACGCATGCGTGGGGATGTGCAAAAACTTGTTTGTCAGGCCGCGGCTTAAGTGTTCCAGTACCTGTGCTGGATTCTCCCCACTGGCGAGCAAGCGCATAGCTCTGTCAAGTTCATGACGTCGGTATCTTTCTGCGTGATCGCGTAAGCCTCGAATAGTGGGAACTAGCTCACGTGTTTCCATCCAGTGCATAAAGTTGTCTACACTGGTATCAATAATTGCTTCTGCCTGTGTAACAGCCGTCTGTCGGCTATCCAGACCATCCTGAACCACATGGGAGAGATCGTCTACCGTATAAAGGAAAACGTCATCCAGTTCTGACACTTCAACTTCTATATCTCGAGGCACGGCCAGATCCACCATGAACATGGGGCGGTGCTTGCGGGCTTTAATGGCGCGCTCTACCATGCCCTTGCCCAATATTGGCAGCGGGCTGGCAGTGGAAGTAATAATAATGTCCTGAGCGGCTAAATAGTCCGGTAATTCGTTTAATGAAATCGCTGTGCCATTAAACCTGTTAGCCAGTACTCGCGCTCTCTCTGGGGTGCGATTGGCCACGGTAATGTGTTTCGGGCTTTGGGCTGCAAAGTGGGTGGCGCATAGCTCGATCATTTCCCCCGCCCCAATGAACAGCACGTTTTGTTCTTTTATACTTGAAAAAATACGACCGGCCAGACGCACTGCGGCAGCGGCCATTGATACTGAGTTGGCGCCAATTTCAGTGCTGGTGCGAACCTCTTTTGCCACTGAAAACGTTCTCTGGAACAGTTTATGCAGCAGCATACCTAATGTGCCGGCTTGTTCCGCGGTCCTAACCGCTTGTTTCATCTGTCCCAATATCTGAGCTTCACCCAGAACCATGGAGTCCAGACCACTGGCTACGCGAAATGCATGTTTGACTGCCTGGTCTTGCGGCAAGGTGTACAAGTAAGGTTCGATGTTGTGTGACGTGAGATGGTGAAAATCAGCCAGCCATTGTACCGCTTGGGTAGGGTCTTCAGTGTTGCAATAAATTTCGGTACGGTTGCAGGTGGACAGGATGGCCGCTTCTTTAACAGTGCGGTGTCCGACCAGGTCGCGCAGAGCCTGTTCCATGCTTTCGGCGTGAAAAGCCACCTGTTCGCGTATTGAAAGCGGCGCAGTCTGATGATTAATACCGAAGGCGAATAGTTGCATACCAGTTATCTAATGCTGCAGCAAGAATTAAGCGGTTTAACTGAAAGTGTTATTTTAACCTAAAATCAAGTGAATAACGTACAGGTGGTTTGCAACTAGCAGATTAAAGCAGAATTACATTGGGAGGATGGTGGCCAAGGGCGGAATCGAACCACCGACACAAGGATTTTCAATCCTCTGCTCTACCGACTGAGCTACTTGGCCAACCGAAGGGCGCTATTAAACCATTAAATTGGTTTTATGTAAAGTGGAAATGGGTTGGTCTGAAGTTGAGCCAGGGGTACTTACTTTTGATCTAAGTTAGAAACTGCCTTTAACTATGTTGGCTAGACATTGGCGAGTGGCAAGAATTTGCAATTATGGAAGTAAGTGCATGTATGACAGGTTTCCTCTTGCGTATCGTTTTCCGTCGGTATACGGATGTTAATTTTGTTCAGATCCAATTTTTTCAGGATGGCAGGTAGCGATTCGAAACGACCACAAATAATACCGTCTTTCCCCTCTTTCTCCAGATTGATGCTAACAGCTGTCATGAAAGTAGAGCCTGAATTAATTTCGTTTCCAGAAATGAGTAACTCAACTTTACGTAGCCCTTTGTGAGAGCCGCTGTTTTGAGTGATTGCAAGCTCATAATCCTGAATGATTGAATTTTCAAATTTCTCGTCCACAGGAATAGCCACTACCCAAGGGCTATGTGATTTGAGTACTGGAATCTCTTGAGGGTCCATTTTCTTTACGGGGAAGTAATAAATCATCTCTTTGGATTTGTCTTCAGTATTTTCATCATGGATGGTCAGAAAAGCGCGCAGGGTAATCGCATACAAATCGAAGGGGTTGGCATTGATGATGCGAAATAGTACATGAGGTGATTTTGTCAACCCATATTGCGGATTGTAAGTCGCGCCTGAAGAGATTCTGATGTCCACATTCGGGCGAATGAATTTTGCAACGATTACGGCAGGAAAAACCATATTCAAAACAATGATGGCAAACGCATGGAGCACCAGCATGATAAAGGCAACTAACGTCGTCTTGTCACGCAATACACCAGGTAATGCCTGCTTAAAATTATCCATATTAAACCCGGCAGTAATGGCATTTTGAAAAAGCCTTACGAGTTCAGCCCCTGTATTTGGAAACACAATTGAATAAATGAGCGGAAATAGCAGGGATATAAAGCAGACCAATGCAATATAAATAATCAACAGTCTGGGCAGGCTTTGATGGAAAGCGTTTTTTAGCAGGCGCATGGTATGGAATGAAGAGTTGAGTTTGGAATAATTATGTTGAATTAGTATTGTTGTGTAAAAAATCATAACTTGCTGAAATCAGTATTGCAACAAGGATTTCTGCAATTTCAGAAAAGAGTTTCTAAACGAAATGGGATTGTTGGCAGCCTTGATGTTTTGGATGTAAGTAAATTGCAGAAAGATAAAAATAGCCTGGTGATATTTGCCTGTAATGGCGCAGAGTGCTGAAAAAGTTATAAAAGCGTGAAGCAATCAGTATTTAGTACTCCGTAGTCTTTTGGTTTTGTGGGAGGAATACACAGAGTGGAAGTCACGTGCCTGTGCTGTGGAATAAGTTGAATTGGTAGCAAATGTGGGCAGGTCACATGATCAGCCCACATGTTAAGGATGTATTTCAGTAACCATTATTACTGGTAAATTTGTGTATGGTTTTTTTCACCTTTTGCTATTACTGCTTTCTTTTCAAGATTAAACACAACCCTTGTAAATCGTGCCGCATCACAAGTTAATAGAATTTGATCCCCGCTGTATGCTTGGCAGTAGTGCGAAACTCCAATAGACTACATCTATCAAAATTCTCAATTGCAGCAAATGGCAAAACGCATCCTGCGACGTTCCAGACATACCTGGCTTTCAGTGAGTCACTGGAGGCGCCGCATTATATTCTGGGCAGGGGCAATCAGTGTTGGTGTTGCTGCGTATCTGTTTGCAGCAGGTAGCGAGTATGCAAATCTGATTTTTCACAAAGCGGTGACTTTCTCGCCTTATTTGCCTTTAATTATCACTCCTGTAGGACTTGCAAGCGTTGTATACATAACACGCCGTTTTTTTGAGGGCTCAGAAGGTAGTGGAATTCCTCAAACCATTGCAGCATTGCATATGAAAGAGCCAGGGGAACGCAATGCAATTTTGTCGTTGAGAATCGCCGCTGGAAAAGTTATTTTGACGCTGCTTGCCTTAATGTCGGGTGCTTCGGTAGGACGGGAAGGTCCAACGGTACAAATCGGGGCGGCTATCATGCATGCGCTGGGGAAGTTCGGGCGATTTTCGCGGGCTGATATGGAAAAAAGTCTGATTCTTGCTGGGGGTGCTGCCGGTGTGGCGGCTGCATTCAATACACCTCTGGCGGGGATTGTTTTCGCCATTGAAGAAATGAGTCGTTCTTTTGAACAACGCGCCAGTGGAACGGTTCTGACAACCGTTATCGTTGCGGGTATTACATCGATTGCACTAAGTGGAAACTATGTTTATTTTGGTCATACCGCAGATACAATTGGTTTTGTTGACGGCTGGGTGGCTATAGTTGCTTGTGGTCTCGTAGGCGGGTTATTGGGAGGGGGGTTTAGCCGTATTCTGATATTGGGGATGGATATAATGCCCCAATTTATTCGCTCCATTGCCATGAAACATCCTGTCAGATTTGCAGCAATATGTGGTTTTATATTGGCAGTTCTTGGATTGCTTTCAGGGAGTACTGTTTATGGTACGGGGTATGCAGAAGCTCGCCAAATTCTGGAACATACAGCTGAATTGCCGCAGGGTTTTGGTTTGATGAAATTATTGGCAACATTAGTATCATATTTGAGTGGTATCCCGGGTGGGATATTTGCACCTTCTTTGGCGGTTGGCGCGGGACTTGGTGGAAATATTGCAGCTTTATTTCCGTATCTGCCGGCAGGTGCCATTATCACGTTGGGCATGGTTGCGTATTTCACTGGTGTCGTACAGGCACCCATCACGGCTTTTGTTATTGTGATGGAAATGACGGACAATCACGACTTTCTGATTCCTTTGATGGCAACGGCAGCTATTGCCCAGGCTGCATCCAGGGTTGTTTGCCCTACACCGCTTTATAAGGCGATCGCACGAAAGTTTATCGCTCGGTCATCAGCGAAACAGGATGCACAGAAACTGCAAGAGCCAACCTGATAGCAGTGTAGATGAAATTTGCATTTGTTTTGTATGCGTTCTGGTTGACCAGATAATTTTTGCACGTGATATAAATTCCGGTAAAACTGAATTCAAAGATTATTCTATTGCAGCAATAAAAAACCCCGCCGAAGCGGGGTTTTTCTTGAGGCTAGGTTGCAACAGCAAATTACATCATGCCGCCCATACCACCCATACCGCCCATGTCACCCATACCGCCGCCCATACCGCCGGCAGATTTGTCATCAGCCATTTCGGCTACCATGCAATCAGTAGTCAGCATCAGGCCTGAAACAGAAGCCGCGTTCTGCAACGCATAGCGAGTTACTTTGGTTGGATCCAGAACGCCCATTTCTACCATGTCGCCGTATTCGCTGGTGGCAGCGTTGTAACCGTAGTTACCTTTGCCTTCCAGTACTTTGTTTACGACTACAGAAGCTTCGTCACCGCAGTTGATGACGATTTGACGCAGAGGCTCTTGCATTGCACGTAGAACAATCTTGATACCAGCATCTTGATCGTGGTTGTCACCTTTGGTTTTCGCAACTGCAGCACAAGCCCGCAACAGCGCTACACCACCACCAGGAACAATCCCTTCTTCCACTGCAGCGCGGGTAGCGTGCAAGGCGTCTTCAACGCGGGCTTTCTTCTCTTTCATTTCCATTTCGGTTGCAGCGCCAACCTTGATCAGTGCAACACCGCCAGCCAGCTTGGCTACGCGTTCTTGCAGTTTTTCACGGTCGTAGTCACTGGTAGCATCCACGATTTGCTTGCGAATTTGAGCAACGCGGTTTTCAATTGCTTTGGTATCGCCAGCACCGTCGATAATGATGGTGTTTTCCTTGCCTACTTCAATACGCTTGGCTTGACCCAGATCTTCCAGTGTAACTTTTTCCAGAGTCAGACCTACTTCTTCAGCGATCACTGTTCCGCCGGTCAGAATAGCGATGTCTTCCAGCATGGCTTTACGACGATCACCGAAACCAGGTGCTTTAACAGCGGTGGTCTTCAGAATCCCGCGGATGTTGTTCACAACCAGAGTAGCCAATGCTTCGCCGTCTACATCTTCAGCAATAATCAGCAGTGGTTTGCCAGCTTTAGCAACTTGTTCCAGTACGGGAAGCAAATCACGGATGTTGGAAATTTTCTTGTCATGCAATAGCACGTAAGGGGTTTCCAGCGCAGCGATTTGTTTTTCCGGGCTGTTGATGAAGTAAGGAGAGAGGTAACCGCGGTCAAACTGCATACCTTCAACTACATCCAGTTCGTTTTCCAGACCTGAACCATCTTCAACGGTAATCACGCCTTCTTTACCTACTTTGTCCATGGCTTGAGCGATGATGTCACCAATATTGGAATCGGAGTTGGCAGAAATGCTACCTACTTGTGCGATTTCTTTGGTGGTGGTGCAAGGCTTGGAAATCTTTTTCAGTTCTTCAACTGTTGCAAGAACTGCTTTGTCGATACCGCGCTTCAGGTCCATAGGGTTCATACCGGCGGCAACATACTTCATGCCTTCCTTTAGAATGGCCTGAGCCAGAACGGTAGCAGTAGTGGTACCGTCACCAGCTACGTCGGAAGTCTTGCTTGCCACTTCCTTAACCATTTGCGCGCCCATGTTTTCAAACTTGTCTTTCAGTTCGATTTCTTTCGCAACAGATACACCGTCCTTGGTGATGGTTGGCGCGCCAAAGGCACGATCCAGAACCACGTTACGGCCTTTAGGGCCCAGGGTAACTTTAACGGCATCGGCCAGTACGTTTACACCAGCAACCATCTTGTGGCGAGCTGAGTCGCCAAATTTTACGTCTTTTGCAGGCATTTGATTCTCCTAGAATTCTTTAATAGTCAAATTGTTGAAATCTTCCCGAAGGGGAGGTTTTAGTTGCAATTTGATGCTTTACTTCTCAACAACACCCATGATGTCTTCTTCACGCATCACGAGCAGTTCTTCGCCATCAACCTTAACGGCTTGGCCGGAATACTTGCCGAACAGAACTTTGTCGCCAACTTTGACATCCAGGGCGCGAACTTCGCCGTTTTCCAGGATCTTGCCTTTACCTACAGCAAGAATTTCACCTTGGTCTGGCTTCTCTGTTGCTGAATCTGGAATCACGATTCCGGATGCGGTCTTGCGTTCTTCTTCCAAGCGTCTGACAATAACGCGGTCATGCAATGGGCGAATTTTCATTGTGCATTCTCCTTAAAAACAATATTGTTTGGGTGCCAGCGCAATGCTGAGAGGCCGCGAGGCCAGTCCAGTATTTGCACAAGCAGTGACGTGGCAAGTGTGCCGCGTCATAATTTTAAAGGGGTGGGGTGTTGTTAGCACTCTCCCCCGACGAGTGCTAATCATAGTAGTGAAATGTGAAAATTACAAGAAGGATTTGTGAAGTTTATGAGTAATAAGGCTTTTCTTGAGCGTAGCCTTGCTGCCGTTTGGCATCCCTGTACACAGATGAAGCAGCATGAAACCTTGCCGCTTGTGCCAATTTCTCGTGGCAATGGGGTATGGCTGTATGATTTTGGTGGAAATCGCTATCTGGATGCAGTCAGTTCCTGGTGGGTCAATTTGTTCGGGCATTGCAACCCGCGCATTAACGCAGCACTGAAAGAACAGTTGGACAAACTGGAGCATGTCATCCTGGCTGGCTTTACCCATGAGCCGGTGATTCAACTGTCTGAACGGTTAAGTCAATTGGCGCCAGGTAATCTGGGGCACTGTTTCTATGGTTCGGATGGGGCATCGGCTACTGAAATTGCGCTGAAGATGAGTTTTCATAGCTGGCGTAATCGAGGTAAATCAAAGAAAACTGGTTTTGTCAGCTTGCAAAACAGTTATCACGGAGAAACACTGGGCGCATTGTCTGTGACAGATGTGGCGCTATTTAAAGATATTTATGCGCCTTTGTTACGACAAAGCGTGCAAGTACCTACGCCAGACTGGCGATATGCCGCAGCGGGGGAAACGTCAGAAGCGTACGCACTGCGTTGCGCAACATCGCTTGAAAACCACATCAGCAAGCACCACGAAGAAATTGCTGCACTGATACTGGAACCTTTGGTGCAGTGTGCGGCTGGTATGGGAATGTATCACCCTGTATATCTTAAACGAGCGAGGGAGATCTGTGATCAATATGAGGTCCATTTGATTGCGGATGAAATTGCCGTCGGATTTGGGCGCACAGGAACGTTGTTTGCCTGCGAACAAGCTGGAATTCAGCCAGATTTTTTGTGTTTATCCAAAGGGATTACCGGTGGGTATTTACCTTTGTCAGTAGTGATGACGCATGATGGTGTTTATCAGACATTTTACGATGATGAGGTCACACGTGGGTTTTTGCATTCTCATTCTTATACCGGGAATGCGCTGGCGTGCCGGGCTGCACTGGCAACGCTGGATATCTTTGAGCAGGATCATGTAATAGAGCGTAATCGAGAGAAAACTACGCAGATCAATGAACTAATGATTCCGTTGCGTGACCACCCCAGGGTAAAAAACTTTCGGCAAATTGGTATGATCTGGGCTTTTGAAGTGGATAATGCCGCACCGGATTTTGCAAAAAACTTCTATTTAAGTGCCTTGTCGCATGAGCTATTGCTGCGCCCGATAGGCAATACGGTATATTTTATGCCTCCCTATGTGATAACCAATGATGAAATGCAGTTGTTGGTAGAACGAACGCTGGAAATTATCAAAACAGTCTAGCGTTCCATTAAATAAGATATTGACATCCATAATGCTTTTAAATAAGATAGTGATCAATTACTATCTAGTGGTGTGTTTTTCTATGGGTACAACAAGACAGCGGCTTTCAGCGGAAGAGCGACAGGAAGAAATCGTCAAGGTGGCGGTGGATCTTGCTGCGGAGCGTGGTGTAGATGAAGTTACTACCAAGGATATGGCGGATGCCATGGGGTTGACTCAGGGGGCTATTTTTCGTCATTTTGCCACCAAGGATGATATCTGGTTTGCAGTCATGCAGTGGATTCGTGCCCGCTTGATGAAGGTGATAGGAAAGGCCGCTGATGAAGGTGTGAATCCTCTGGATTCACTGGAAAGAATGTTTTTTGCCCATATCGCTTTTATCAGTAAGCATCCTGCAATTCCCCGGTTATTGTTCTCTGAGCGGCTGCACACCAAGAGCGTGAAGTTGAAACAGCTGATTCAGGAAATCATGGCGGGGTATGAGGCCAAAATTGCCGCGTTGCTGGCAGAAGCAAAAAGCCAGGGAATCGTCAGTGCGGAGTTGGACGAAAATGGGGCAGCAGTTTTGTATATCGGGATGATACAGGGGTTGGTTATCCAATCATCCATATTCCGTGGAAAACGTTCCCTGGAGGAAGAAGCAAGAAAAGTGTTTCCTGTTTATAAACGGGGAATAAGTGCGAAGTAAAGCTTGATCTGTAGATTTATCCTAAACTTGAAAAGAGGAATTGTGATGTATAAAAATATGAAAGTCTTGTCTTGCAGTGCGTTGGTGGGGTTGTTGCTGTCAGTCAGCAGTGTGAGTGCAGATGAAAAGCATGCTGAAAATCATGCAAAACCTGCAGACGAGCGAACCGCTTTAGTATTGAAACCGGATGAACGCGCAGTAGTGTTGCTGGAAATGCGTCAGTTTTTAAGTGGGGTTCAACTCATGACTGACGCTTTTGCGCGGGACGATGCCAAAGCATTGGCTAATGCTGCACGTTCATTAGGGAAAGCCGCTGTGCATGAAGTGCCGCCGGCGTTACGTGCAAAATTACCCGCAGAATTCAAACAGCTCGGTTTTAGTGTGCATAATGAATTTGATCAAATAGCGATGGATGCGGAAAGTATGGGCGACATGAAGCACTCCATGACGCAGCTTGCCTCTACTTTACAGAAATGTGTCGCATGCCATACTATTTATCAGATTCAAAACGAGCCTTATCCTGCTCTTCATAAGTAACGTGCAAAAAAATACTATCAAAAGGGTCCAGAGAAAATGATCAAGAATTGGAAATCCTATGCTTTAGCCGGAGGCGCATTGTTATTTCTGGCAAGTCTGGGGTGGCTGATAACGCATCGTGGTCCTTTGGCACCCATTACTGTTGTAACGGCCAGTGTTGAGCAAGGAGATTTGCGTGCCAGCGTATCCGGGATCGGGACGGTAGAGGCGCGGTTATCCTATGCGATTGGTCCAACACAGGCAGGGCGACTACTAAAAGTGATGGTGGATCAGGGGGATTTGGTGCAAGCCGGGCAAGTGTTGGCTGAAATTGATCCGGTAGATCTTGAGCAGCGCATTCGTGCTACGGAAAGTGCTGCTCAACGGGCTCAACAATCTGTTTTGATAGCGACAGCACAGGAAAAAGAAGCGCAAAGCAGATACCGATTGGCGCGGGCTAATGCATCACGCTATAAGGCATTGGTCGCAAAAAACTTTGTTAGTAATGAGATGGCCGAAAGCCGTCAGAACGAAGCGCAAATCGCAGAGGCCGCTATGGAGGCTGCACGTTCCGGTGTAGTTGCAGCACGAAAAGATGCGGAAAAAGCGGGAGCAGAGCGCGCAGGATTGATCAAACAGCGCGATAACCTGAAACTGGTTAGCACCACTGATGGATTGGTGGTGTCACGTGATGCCGAACCGGGAACGACCGTCGTAGCAGGGCAAGCGGTATTTCATCTGGTTGACCCTGGCAGCTTGTGGGTGAGAGCGCGGGTAGATCAGGCCCAGGCACGGGGAGTTGCAAAAGCTCAGTCTGCGCAAATTGTATTGCGCTCAAGCCAGAATGAATCCTTGGCTGGGCAGGTAACACGTATAGAAATGCAAAGTGATAGCGTGACAGAAGAGCGGGTGATCAATGTCTCTTTTGTGCATCCCCCAAAAAGGCTTTATCTCGGGGAATTGGCAGAGGTGACGATACAACAGGAAAACGCAAAAGATGTGCTGAATGTGCCTAGTGCGGCAGTGAAAAAACAAGATAGTCAAACCGGGGTGTGGCAAATTGCAGAAGGAAAATCCAAGTTTGTTCCGGTGCAAGTGGGGATTCAGACCTTGGACGGGAAAACCCAGCTTAAAAATGGCTTGAAAAAGGGCGATAAGGTCATTGTATATAGCAGTGCTCAATTGCGTGAGGGCATGAAAGTGCGGGAGCAGCAAAGCAGTGATTAACCTGGCGAGCCGTGATATTGCACATACACTGGGGCGCTACCTGCTCACAGGTATGGGGCTGGGTTTGCTGATCGGGGTTACGCTGACTATGGCTGGCGTCTATCGCGGTATGGTAGATGATGCCAAGGTGTTGCTGCATGCGACGCAAGCGGATATCTGGGTAGTGCAGGAAGGCACCTTGGGTCCTTTCGCCGAACCCTCCAGTCTGCATGACGATGTTTATCGCAGCATCCTGGGGCTATCCGGCGTGGCAGAGGCGGGGAATGCAACTTTCCTGACCATGCAAGTGAAGCAGGGCGGCAAAGATCAGCGCGTCATGATCTCCGGATTTGAACCGGGGCATTTAGGTGAACCTGCTTTTCTTACGGCAGGTCGGCCGATTACCCGTCCTCACTACGAAGCCATAGTGGATAGCAAAACGGGATTTAAAGTGGGTGATAAAATCCGTATTCGCCGTAATGACTATACGGTGGTTGGATTAACTAAGCGCATGGTATCCAGCAACGGTGATCCCATGGTGTTTATTTCTCTGAAAGATGCCCAGGAAGCCCAATTTCTTAAGGATAATGATGCGATCGTGAATGAACGCAACCGGTTGGCTGCGAATCCTGCGCTGAATCGGCCTGGCACACTGGGTGTGCTGGCTGCCGTAGAAGCTAACCAGTTTTCAAATCACAATGTGAATGCTGTGCTGGTGCGAGTGTTACCCGGCTGGGATGCGCAAGTTGTGGCTGATAACATCAAGCGCTGGAAGCATATGCAGGCTTATACCAGTGACGATATGGAAGAGATTCTGGTAGCCAAGCTGATAGCAACCGCTGCCAAGCAGATTGGGTTGTTTTTAATGATTTTAGCGGTAGTTAGCGCCACAATCGTTGCATTTATCATCTATACGATGACGTTGAGCAAGGTAAAAGAAATTGCCGTGCTGAAACTGATCGGCACAAGAAACAAAACCATTGCAGCCATGATTTTGCAGGAAGCTTTGGGGTTGGGAATCATCGGATTTTTTGTGGGGAAATTTGCGGCAACCTTGTGGGCACCAGTTTTCCCCAAATATATCTTGCTGGAATCCGGAGACGCCGTGCGGGCATTTATACTCACCATGGTCATGTGTGCACTGGCAAGTGTATTGGCTATTCGCGCTGCGCTGCGGATTGATCCGGCAGAGGCAATTGGTGGGTAATGTATGGAAAATACAATGACCGTAACTAATGTAGAAACAAGCGTGCAGCCTGCCATTTTAATCGAAGGAATGGTGAAGCGTTACGGCAGCGGTGATACGGCTGTGGATGCGTTGAAAGGCGTGGATATGGTCATTTATCCCGGAGAAGTGGTAGGGTTGATTGGGCCTAGTGGTTCGGGCAAATCCACCTTGCTGAAATGTCTGGGGGCGGTGATAGAGCCCACTGCTGGCCGCTTTACGCTGGGTGGGAAAGTCATATACGATGAAGGCTGGAAGGTCAGTGATTTGCAGGTATTGCGCCGGGATAGCATCGGTTTTGTGTTTCAGGCACCCTATTTAATTCCCTTTCTGGATGCGACAGATAATGTTGCGCTGTTACCCATGCTGGCAGGGGTGTCCAATGAAAAGGCACGGGCGCGTGCAATGGAAATGCTTACTGCGTTGGATGTGGCACACCGCGCCAAAGCGCAGGTTTCGGCTTTGTCCGGGGGGGAGCAGCAGCGGGTGGCCATTGCCCGTGCGCTTGCTAATAAACCGCCTATCATTCTGGCAGATGAGCCCACCGCACCGTTGGACAGCGAGCGGGCGCTGGCAGTCATCAAGATTCTGAATCGTTTGGCGCAGCAATATCAAACGGCGATCATAGTGGTGACCCACGATGAAAAAATCATTCCGACTTTTAAACGCATTTACCATATTCGAGATGGTAAAACTTACGAAGAAAAAGGCGAGGGGAGAGAAGTATGAAACTGACTTTTTTTGGTGCAGCACGTGAGGTTACCGGCTCCTGTTATCTGGTAGAAACGGACGAAGTGCGTTTTCTGGTGGATTGCGGCATGTTTCAAGGGGGAAGGGAGGCTGACCGCAAAAATCGGGATGCTCTGGATTTTGACCCTCGCTCGCTGGATTTTGTGTTATTAACCCACGCGCATATTGATCATTCCGGCCTGTTGCCCAGACTGGTTGCTTTTGGATTTCGTGGTCCGATTTTTACCACTTCTGCTACCGCTGACCTGCTAGGTGTGATGTTGCCTGATAGTGCCTATATTCAGGAAAAAGAAGCTGAACGTGCCGATTATCAGCGCCGTAAAGTCAGAAAAAAGCTGAAGCATGAAACTGCTCCGCTTTATACCGTTGCACAAGCACAGGATTGTCTGAAAAAGCTCCAACGGGTGGAATATGGTGAGGACGTCAATCCCCATGCTGCAGTGAAATGTCGTTTTCAGGATGCAGGCCATATTCTGGGGTCTTCAATTATCGAGATTTGGCTAAAAGAAAACGGAAACGAACGCAAAATAGTATTTTCCGGTGATTTAGGCCAGCCAGGTCATCCACTGATGCAAGATCCCCATGCGATAGAAGAAACCGATGTGCTGATTGTTGAGTCTACCTATGGAAATCGCTTGCACAAGGGAATGGATGAAACGTTGGACGAGTTGGCGCTTGCCATTAATGATACGTTGAAACGCAAGCATGGAAATGTGATTATTCCAGCTTTTGCAGTGGGCCGCACCCAGGACATTATCTATTTACTGGGGGATCTGATACGCCAGGGAAAAATCGGCAATCATATGCAAATTTACGTAGATTCACCCATGGCCACCAAAGCAACGCAAATCACCATGAAGCATTTCGAGCTTCTGGATAAAGAGGCCAAACAATTGATGGAGTGGGGGCGAACGCAGCATGATTTTCCCAAAATCAATTTTGTGGAAGATGTAGAAGAGTCCATGGCTTTGAATGACATTCGTGGAGGGGCGATTATCATTTCGGCCAGCGGTATGTGCGATGCAGGGCGTATTAAGCATCATCTGCGCTATAACCTTGGGCGCAAAGAAAGCACTATTCTGATCACCGGTTTCCAGGCTTCAGGTACATTGGGTCGCCGTATTGTTGATGGCGTGAAAGTCGTGAATATCTTCAAACAGGCAATTCCTGTGCGGGCCGATATTTACACTATTGGTGGATTGTCGGCCCATGCAGACCAGAAAGCCTTGTTAGGCTGGCTTGGCCATTTTCGTAAGCCCCCGGGCCAAACTTTCGTGGTGCATGGTGAAGCCAGCACTGCGCAGGAGTTTGCCGGCGTTTTGAGAGATCAGCTTGGCTGGCAAGCTATTGTTCCAGGACAACTGGAGAGTTTCAAAATAGGGTAACAGTGCTGTTTGCACCTGATTTTAGTTTTATCAGGGGTTTTGCTGCATGAACGTATAAATGTAATTGGCCGGTATGGCGTAGGCAATACCGCTAGGATTGGTGATGGCATTTTCTTTCGTTCCCTTAACAAATACCATATTTATGATGCCATAAACCTTGCCAGTTGCCGGGTCGTACAAAGGGCTGCCACTGTTGCCAGGGTAGGCTGTTGCATCCAGTTGGAACACCTCGAATGGCGTGCGGATTCGTTTCAATACGTTAGCGTCCAGTTGTTTGGCAGAAAGTGCCGGGGTAACAATAGGAGTGAGGGCGGAAACCGTGGCGCGGTGTGTAACAGGATAAAGACCTAAAACCATGCCGATAGGAAATCCGGTGAAAGCATACTCTTCCCCTTCTTTGGTGGAATTTGAGTCGCCAATGGTCATTGCAGGCAAAGGTTTCCCAGTGATTTTTAATAATGCCAGATCATGTTCTGCATCCACTGCGACTTTTGTTGCCTGGCGAGCCTGAGCAGACTCGCCTCGTCCGACAAAAATGGCCAGCATCTCTTTTTGTTCAGTATCCAGCAAAGGTGAAACCACATGGGCATTGGTGATGATATGGAGTCCGTCCCCTACGACAAACCCGGTACCGCGAAAGCTGGCTGGGGGTGAACGGGTTTGCATCACTGTGCCAATGCCAACAATAGAAGGCCTGATTTTTTCAATGGTTTGCGAGAGGGCGTTGTCTGCGCTGACCGCAGAGAAACCGGCAGATAAAGTGAGTACAAACAGGCTGACAAAAACAGACTTGGTTAATGAAACTGTACCGCGATAAGTGCGGGTGAAAACGTTAGCATTAAAACAAGTCATATCTTCTCCAAAGCATGCAAAGTAATAATTTTTTGCCATTAAAAGCAGAATTGCTATAACAATCTATCAGGATTGATTACAATTTGTTATAGCATAATGCATTGTCACGGACATAAAGTAGTTTTTATGTGTTTGTGCTAACAACAAAAAAATAAGGGAGAGTTATGAGCATCGTCGCAGTTGTAGGATTGGGTTATGTGGGTTTGCCCTTGGCAGTCGAATTTGGCAAGAAAATGGAAACCATTGGTTTCGATCTGTCCGTCGAAAAAATCGAAAGCTACAAACGCTTTTGCGACCCTACAGGCGAAATGACGCCTGAAGATTTGAAATCTTCCACCAAGCTCACCGTTACGACCGACCCCGCACTGCTCGGCAAGGCCGACTACATCATTGTAGCGGTGCCCACCCCCGTAGATGAAGCCCACCAGCCTGACTTCAGTCCCTTGGTTGGCTCCAGCACCAGTGTTGGCCGCCACATGAAAAAAGGCGCCATCGTTATCTATGAATCCACGGTTTACCCCGGTGCCACCGAAGAAATCTGCGTGCCGATACTGGAAAAAGAATCCGGCCTCAAATGGAAACAAGACTTTCATGTGGGCTATTCACCAGAGCGGATCAACCCTGGCGATAAAGAGCACACTGTCACCAAAATCCTGAAAGTGGTTTCTGGTGATGATGCTGACACCCTGGAAAAAGTCGCCCAGCTTTATGAAACCGTAATCATAGCCGGTGTACATCGCGCTTCCAGCGTCAAAGTAGCAGAAGCCGCCAAAGTCATCGAAAACACCCAGCGCGACCTCAATATCGCCCTGATGAACGAACTGGCCATCATTTTCGACAAGATCGGCATCGATACACTGGAAGTGCTGCAAGCCGCTGGTACCAAATGGAACTTTTTGCCCTTCCGTCCGGGTCTGGTAGGCGGTCATTGCATCGGAGTGGACCCCTACTACCTCACCCACAAAGCCGACATGATGGGCTATCATCCCCAGGTGATACTGGCAGGCCGCCGCATTAATGACGGCATGGGTAAATTTATTGCTGAGCAAACCGTCAAAAACATGATTCGTGCTGGCAGCCATGTCAAAGGTGCCAAAGTGAACTTGCTGGGCCTGACCTTCAAGGAAAACTGTGCAGATTTGCGAAATTCCAAAGTAATTGATGTCATCAATGAACTCAAGACCTACGGGATTGAAGTCTATGTACATGACCCGGTATCCGATGCGGCAGAAGCCAAACATGAATACGGGCTGGATCTGGTGGCATGGGAAAACCTGCCTGTCGCCGATGCCATCGTGGTGGCCGTCTCTCATAAAGAATATCTGGCTAAACCCACCAGTGAATATCTTGCCAAAGTCGTGAAAAACGGCTGCTTTATTGACATCAAATCCCAGTTTGACCTGAATGCCTACAATCAGGCAGGGTTAACCACCTGGCGCTTGTAATCGAAATAATCAGATCAGGAACGCAATGACAAAGTATCAGGAAATCACAGCAAAACTCATGCAGCAACCGGCCAATTGGGTCGTCACCGGGGTAGCCGGTTTTATCGGTTCCAATTTGCTGGAAACCCTGCTCAAGCTGAATCAAAAAGTGGTCGGGCTGGATAATTTCTCTACGGGTCACCACCATAATCTGGAGCAGGTCAAAGCACTGGTCACACCAGCGCAATGGCAGAACTTTCGTCTGATAGAGGGTGATATCCGTAATCTGGAACACTGCCAGGCAGCCTGCGCGGGCGCAGATTACATATTGCATGAAGCAGCCCTGGGTTCAGTTCCTCGTTCACTGGAAGACCCGATACTGACTAATGCAAACAATATCAGCGGATTCCTCAATATGCTGGTAGCAGCTCGGGATGCCGGAGTTAAACGCTTTGTTTATGCCGCTTCCAGCTCAACCTATGGCGATCATCCCGGTTTGCCCAAAGTGGAAGATTTAATCGGTAAGCCTTTGTCACCTTACGCGGTTACCAAATACGTCAACGAATTATATGCAGACGTGTTTGCCCGCAGTTACGGTTTTAAATGTATCGGCCTGCGTTATTTTAATATTTTTGGGCAGCGTCAGGACCCGGAAGGCGCTTATGCAGCCGTGATTCCGAAATGGATTTCCAGCATGATCAAGAACGAACCGGTTTATATCAATGGTGATGGTGAAACCAGTCGCGACTTCTGTTATATCGATAATACCGTACAGATCAATCTGCTGGCGGCAGTGGCAGAACACCCGGATGCAGCGAATCAGGTTTACAACGTAGCCGTTGGGGAGCGCACCAGCCTGAATCAGCTATATGAAATGATACGTGAACGCCTAGCAGGGCAGTTCCCGCATTTGCAAAAAGCCAGTCCGATTCATCGGGATTTCCGTGCAGGGGATGTGCGGCATTCTTTGGCAGATATTTCCAAGGCGCAAACGTTGCTGGGGTACGAACCGAGTCATACCATTGCGCAGGGGCTGACTACTGCGATGGATTGGTATGTGAATGACCTGACTATGGAATGATTTGATCAACCTTTTAATAATGTTGCTTTAGAACTCGCTCATCAGTGTTCAGGTTTTTTATACAGCCTGGGTCAAATCCCGGCAAAACCGCTATAGGTATTTTGTGCATTGCGCCGTTTGCACCCGGCAGGAAATAGAGATTTCATTCTCGATGTGATGTCGGAATATTTTACATAGTCCTCTTAAATAAAGTGCGGATAATCCATAACAAATTGTATTGTATAAAACAATTTTAATTGGTCCGATTTTTGCTTCAAATATACACATAGGCAGAATGGGTAATTTCCATATTGTCATGGCAGTTTTATTTTGAGGCAGAGCGCATTTTGTTATTTGCTCATACTGAGTGGCAGGTGCATGGTTACCATATGTCGCCGGTTACAAGGTTCCGATGCAGTACAGTGTATTGAATGTTGTAGTGCTCATCTCACGTCAATCACTTATCAGTATTCCTCTCAATTAAATTGTCGAACTTTTTGACTAAATTTAAGGGAGGAAATTGTCATGAGAAAAAATATCTGTTTTAAAATAACTGACATTCGAATAGTACTTTTGGCGTTTTGCGCGACTTTGTCGACAGCTGCCTCGGCTTTGCCTTATTACTATACTGACTGGACAACTGCCAATCCTGCTGCAGGTACAGCACATGGCGTGATGACACTGCCAGATTCATCTACAGTAACCGTAGATTTTTCGGCTGTCTATGCGAATGGTTCCCCTGGCAGCTTTGTAGGTGCGTACACCGCTTCGGATTGGGCTGGCTGGAGTGTCTTCTCATCAGCTTATCTAAGCAGCCAGGTTAGCAACATTCCATTCCCCGATATGCTTCAGCTTATGGGTGGGCAAAATCAAATATATAAGGTGCATTTGAGTGCGGCGATCAAAGACCCGATAATGGCCATCGTGAGCCTTGGCGCTAATGGAACAAATACACATTACAACTTTGACTCTCCATTTACCATTCTTAGCCAAGGAAATGATTACTGGGGAGGATGCGCAACTTGTCTCACTCAATCCGGAAATGATTTGATCGGCAATGAAGGAAGTGGAACCATACAGTTTAATGGAACATTTTCGGATTTTTCATGGACGGTTCCTACGGGCGAGTATTGGCACGGATTTACCTTTGGAATACGAACCACATTAGCTTTAGAGCCAAACCCTCCGTCAAGCAATGTTCCAGAACCAGCTACTCTGTCTTTGATGGGGTTGGGATTGGCGGCGTTGGTGGCGAAACGTAAAGTAATGAAATAAGAAAATTTAGTATTTGCAATCAGAAACCCTGTCTAATGACGGGGCTTTCTTTTTTGAATTCTGGAGTAAAAGTACTTCTCTTTCGGATTATTGAGCACCTCTTTCATGATGGTTATCATGTCAGTTTGGGTAGTTCCGGATTCATTAGACCACTAAATTGGCTTACCAATACGCATCAGATTTTGGTGTGCATCTTAAGTTTAACTTCATTAAGAGTCAATTTCGTAGATAGGGTATTGTTTTAATCCGTAATGGGCGTTGATGGCAAGTCAGCGGCTATACAGTTGTAATTTTCAATAAAATGATGAAATGCCCTTACATCCATCGGTTTGGCGATGAAATAACCCTGTGCCGTATCGCAGCCCATGCTTTTTAGCGTATCCCAATCCTGCTGTGACTCCACACCTTCGGCTACACTTTTAACCTTCAGTTTGTGCGCCATGTTAATGCTCGACTCGACCACGATGCGTAATGCCTCGTTCTCAGAAAGGTCATATACGAATGACTGGTCGATCTTCAGTTCACTGAAGGGTATACGCGTAAGCTGCTGCATGCTGGAATAGCCGGTTCCGTAATCGTCTATGGAAAGCCCGAATCCATTCATGCACAAACGCGCCAGATTTTCTAATGCGTGCGCGACATCAGTCATAGCCGCTGTTTCAGTAATTTCCAGAATGACGTAACGCGGGTCAAGTCCGGTATTCAACACTGCCTGGGTAATCTTGTCCGCCAGTGAGGTATCGGCCAGTGAGACCAGCGAAAGATTAACTGAGATAGAAAGTGTGTTGTCTTTATCGTGAAACGAACGACAGGCTGCCGCAGCTTTTTCGAGAATAAGAAAGGTTAGTCCATCGATGTTGCCACTCTGTTCAAGCAGCGGGATAAAAGCATAGGGGCTGATCACTCCCAGTTCCGGATGTTTCCAGCGCGCCAGCACCTCAGCACCCACTAAACTGGCTGTATTCAAATCCACTTTGGGCTGAAAGTACGGCTCGAACTGTTTTGCGTGAATCCCTTGTAATACTTCCTCAAGCGTAAAGCTCATGTCAGGAATAGGGCTCTGCCACTTGTTTTCGGAACGCTCATATTTGGAAAGAAGAGATTGGAGTTGCCCCAGCATTATGGGTTTCTCGATCATCCCGAGAAGTTTCATGCCATACATTTTTGCCATGTTTCCCGCCGAGGTAAGCAGCTTGCTTCCCAGTGCACTGATAATGATAATTGAAATATGATGGTTTTCCAGACCCAAATTCCGCAGGAACTCAAGGCCATCCATTTCAGGCATATTCAAATCGCAGACCACAATATCCACTGGTTTTTTATTCTCCCCGCTAATCATCTGGATCCCCTGCATGCCATTTTCTGCATCACATATCGATTTTGCACCCAACGAGTCCAGCATTTTTACGAGCATCCGGCGCTGGAAGTCGTCATCTTCCACAACCAAGAAATTTAATTCATTTATATTGACTTGATTCCCATTGGTTTTTTCTACATCAATAAGAAATATTTCAAATTGCCTGATAACTTCGTCTAATTCCATCGTGCCTGCTTTTGCATCAGTCATATTTCCTTTCCGTGAGGCCTCCTCGATGGCTGTGCAGGCGTTTACCAGATATTTTGCTCCTACCATGCGGCCGGATCCTTTCATTCGATGGGCCGTGCTCGCGACATTAGCTAGGTCACCTTGTTCAAGCATCTCGAGCAGCTTGGCTTGGTCAGCACGGATATGTGCCTGGAAATCGTGCAATATCTGAATCTGCGCGACACTGTCTGGCTCAACCTGCTCTAGTACAGCAAAATCAATTGGCTCTGCAATCAGCCCACTATTATTCGTACCGTGTACTGAATCTTTAGGCTGGCTACTGTCCATTTCAGTAATGGATAGCCACTTTTCCAGCGTCTGTTTCAGTTGTGCCAGATTTACCGGCTTGACTAACAGATCATCCATGCCGGCCGCGTGGCATTGTTCTTTTTCTTCCGGGAGTGCATTTGCCGTCCATGCGATGATAGGGGTTCGAGTAAGGCTTTCATCGACTTCGATCTTGCGTACTGCCCGCGAAAACGCGTAACCATCCATCTCCGGCATGTGGCAGTCGGTAATGATCATTGCAAAACGCCCCTCCCTCCATTTCAACAGCGCCTCCCCCCCGTTTTCCGCAGTTTCGGCACGCAAGCCGAGCAGCTTGACTTGGCGTGCCAGCAGATCGCGGTTGATCGGATGATCGTCCACCGCCAACACCAGAGGTGAATTCTGACCGTGTTCAAACAATGGTTTAACCTGTCTTTGCTCCACTTCAGGGTGTGTACTTTGCACTCTCTCTCCCGGTACGCCTGAAACCGGCAGGGTCAGCGTGATACTGAAAACGGATCCCTGACCAGGTTCGCTTGTCAGTTCGATTTGTCCATCCATCAAATTCACCAGGCTCTGGCAGATTGCCAGCCCAAGCCCGGTTCCTCCGTACTGGCGTGTGGTGTCGACACTCTCCTGTTGGTAGCGCCGAAACAGGCGTTGCTGAGCATCCTTGGCAATGCCGATACCCGTATCCTTGACTGAAAAGCGTATCCGCTCGCCGCTATCGAGTTGATTAAGAAGTTCAGCGCAAAGCTCGATTTCCCCGCTATGAGTAAATTTGATCGCATTGCTGACAAAGTTGTTCAGCACCTGTGAGAGGCGTAGCGGGTCGACGATGTGCGTCGGGCTAAGGCGTGCATCGACATGCTGTCTCAACACCAGGCTTTTAACGCTGGCTACGCGTGAATAAGTGTTAACGACCTCTTGGAGTAACTGGGGAATAGAGGTTGATTGCGGCGCGAGATGCAGTTTGCCAGCCTCGATCTTTGACCAATCAAGAATGTCGCTGACAATGCGCAGCAAGCCCCTGCTGGAATCCCATGCGGCATGTAACGTTTCTTTTTGATCGCGATTGAGCGGAGTGAGTGAGAGCACTTCCAGCATGCCCAACATGCCGGTGAGCGGGGTGCGGATCTCATGGCTCATGGTGGCAAGGAAGGAGTCCTTGGAAAGGTTGGCCAATTCGGCTTTTTCTTTAGCTTGGTGCAGCAATTCCTCCGCCTGTTTAGATTCAGTGAGGTCGTGTACGATGCCGGTGAAATAACGTTGACCATCCAGACTCATCTCATTCACGGCCAGATACATCGGGAATGTGTTGCCGTCCTTGCGCCTACCCTCAACTTCGCGCCCGATGCCAATGATGCGCGCTTCTCCGGTGGTGCGGTAGTGTTCAAGGTAACCATCGTGCTGGCTATGGTGAGGTTCGGGCATCAGTATATTGACGTTTTGTCCGATGATCTCAATAGCAGCATAGTCAAAGAGTCGTTCTGCAGCCGGATTAACCGTTTCGATAATGCCACGCTCGTTAATCGTGATGATGCCGTCCGCCACGGTATTGAGAATCGTCTGGATACGTGCGGCGCTTTCGCGGAGTGCTACTTTCGATGCATATTCCTTGGTCACATCGCGAAACACCAGTACAGCCCCGGTCACCTTGCCATCGCGATTACGAATAGGCGCACAACTGTCGGCGATGGGACGCTCGCTACTGTCGCGAGCAATCAGTACGGTGTCGTTGGACAAATCGTGAATGACACCTTGGGCCAGGGTTGCCTCTACCGGGATAGTTGCGGGCTGGCGGGTATTCTGATTGATGATGCAAAAAATATCGGCCACAGGGCGGCCGATTGCTTCCGCTCGCGACCAACCGGTGAGTTGTTCGGCGATGATATTCATGCGTGTTATCTGTCCCTTAATATCTGTAGCCATCACAGCATCGCCAATGGAATTGAGCGTGACAGAGAGGTTTTCCTCTCCTTCAGCGTGTTCTGTTACACGTTTTTCCAATTCTTGGTTGAGGTTGAGAATTTCCTGCTTTGCCTGTTCACGTTTTAAAGTAACCAGCGCGATGAAAAAGGAACCCAATGCAAGTATCAGATAGATAAATACCATTAAAATTTTATTGAATGGCTGGTTGTAGAAGGAATCGCTTAAAAGATCGTCTTTCCGAATAAACGATACGATCTTCCAATCGGCAGCATGCGCCAAGGTTGAATCCCTGAGTGAAGGTTGCACGCCCAACCGTATGTGGACAGTGGTGTAGACAAATAGCCCTTGATCTGTCAGCAGGGAGCCGCGCTTGGAAGATGAGATGGTCCGCCATGCATCAGGAAAATCATGTCCGAATGTACGCTCGTTCTTGCCCAGCATGAAACCCCACTCATCCTCACGCTTGGTACCAGCTAGCCAATAGCCGTTGCGATTAAGCAGCATGCCACCATGGTTGGCTCCCTGCATTGCTACGCGAAAGCTTTGTAGCAGTTCATCCCCAAAATAATTAAACAGGATGATGCCCTTCTTGTTCCCCGCACTATCGAATACCGGTGTACCGTAGCGGATCATCGGTTTATAGGGAATATCCAGGCTGCCATCCTCCATATTCAGGTCCAGCGGAGAGACAAATATTTCATCTTTATTGAGCTTGATCGTGTCGCTGAAGTAATAGCGCCCCGATTTGTTCTGTAATTGCTCAGGGGGCACAGGGGAGGGTTTTCCGGCATTGTAATTGATGCGGACCACTTCTTGGCCGTTGATATCAAGGTAGCGAATTTGGTCATAACGCCTTGTTTCCCTTGATATCACGAGAAAAAGTTTTTCCAGCTCTTCCCATTTTTTTGAAGTGCCACCATCAAAATATCCTTGCAGTACGGGAAGATTGATAATGATGCGAAGATCGGTTTCAACCCGCGATAAATCTCGTTTAATTCGCTCCTCGGCAACTTTGATGCGGTTTACTTCTCGTACTTCTCTATGTTCAACTTGTAACTGATCGTCGAATTGAATGCCCCAAAATAGCATGGTGATAAGCGCAGCGCTGATGGGTATAAAAATCAATGCAAAGCGTTTTAGCAGCACCCGTATAGGGACTTCGATGTTAATAAGCGACATGCGGCCTCCACGATTAGCCCAATCAATACTCAGACTCACAAAATATGCCGCTACAAGCGGACAAATCGAAATGAGCTACTTTTCAGGAAGTATAATGCTAAGTTTGATGAACGCCAGAACGAAATTTGGGAAAGTAACAATGGCGATACCCAACAATAGAAAGCTGCCATTTTTAGCAGAGTTCTGTCGAATTAAATTGGCATACTGGGAGTGGCACGGCGGCTGGCCTAAGGCCAGCTATAAATTACTGTTACTGGATAATTTGGACATAGTTTTAAACTGATTTTAACGGTCTGGTGTAACAGCCAAAAAAATGAGGTACCGGCGGAGCTTGGTCGTCATCATAAACTACGAAAGACTCTTCCTTAAGTCCGGCACGAACGAATCCATCTATTTCTGGCCGGTCCAGCGGTAAAGGAAATTCATTTTCTTTTTCTCCGGTCTTTCGGCTTCGGCACGAAACCAGTGCGTTGCCGCCAGGAGCTACCAAGTCTGCAATCGCATTCAAAGCACGAATCCGATAGTCTCCTGGCAAGACTTGTATGGTGTTGCATTCGTAAACAAGGTCAAATCGCTGTGCCCAATCTTTGGGGTGATCGAACAGGTCAGCGACCCTGTACTCAACATGGGTGTTAGGATAACGCTTGCGGCATAGGTCAATGGCAGCTGGGGAAATATCGAAGGCAATGACCTGATACCCGTGAGCCGATATGGCCTCTGCGTCATCTCCCACGCCACAGCCAACGACGACCGCCCACAGATTTTCGCCAGAAACCGGGTGTTCTTCTAGCCAGGAAACCAGATAAGGATTGGGGGCAAGATCAGCCCAGAAGACCCCCCTGAAGTCGCCTTGAGCATCGCGGTACACCTTATCGAACCATCCGGTAGGGTCTCCACGGTTTTGATAGCTTGCCACCATGCTAAGAAATTCGCGTCTTGCTGCTTCGTCCATATAAATCACCTCTGATTTGACTATAGCATCCCTTGGTCTGCTCCCATCGCTGCCTGCATTATTGTATTTGTGCAATGGATTTTAGACCAAGCTAACATACAAAGCAGCGGTTCTTTTTTATTAAAGTCCATTCGTCATGAATAGAATTTTTTCCGTCCACGATAATCTTGTGTACTATTAAGTTACTGGTCAGGTATGGGCGTATTGAGATGGAATTGAAATCTAAAAATCTGTTTGGCGCCATTTTGCTGTTTATTGTGCTGGATCTATCGATTCTGGTGATCAATTACTGGATTACCTATCAAATTTCCAAAGATGCAATTGCAATAAATTTATCTGGTCGTCAGCGCATGCTTTCACAAAGTATGACCAAATCTTTGTTAATGCTTCAGTCTCAACATTCCGTTGAATTAATTCGAGCTACACATGAAGAGTTTCGAGATTCGGTGAGCGTGTTTGATGAAACTTTGCTTGCATTCAAACATGGTGGGCTAACAGTTAACAGCGATGGAGAAATCATCAGGTTGAGCCGGGTAGATTCGTTTCCAGAAGCAGGACTGATTGATCAGACAATCCAGATCTGGAGGCCGATGCATGAGCTCCTGTTGCCGTATATGACAGGCAGCTTGGATATGCCAGAGCAATTGATTATTCAGCTACGAGAGCAAATGATTCACAATAACCTGCAAATACTTGATTTGATGAATCGCCTTACATCGGGTTTGGAACGGCAATCATTGCAGCGTGCTAATACATTACGCATTATACAAACCATAGTTTTTTTCCTTGCGCTGTTCAATTTTCTTTTTATAGTTCGAAAGTTTCATTTGCTGGCCCGTCAGTCCGCCATGAAAACTCAGCATTACAATGAGTTGGCCATGCGTGATCCGCTGACCGAATTATTTAATCGACGCCAATTTGAAAGTAATCTTGAAAAGGAAGTAGCCACAGTTGACCGACATCAGCACAGCAATATTGCACTGGTAATGATTGATCTGGATGGATTTAAACCGATTAATGACAAATATGGCCATGAAGTGGGGGATGTTGTGCTGTGTACGATTGCTACACGATTGTCTGAAGGTGCGCGCGTGAACGATACGGTTGCTCGAGTCGGCGGGGATGAATTTATGCTGATTTGTCCGGATCTTCATAATAAAGAAGATGCGGATGCTTTTTGCCAACGTTTGCTGACAGAATTAAGCCAGCCAATATTAACCAATGTTGGTCAGGTCAGTGTGGGGGCGAGCATCGGGATCGCGTTTTATCCTGATCATGCCGATAATATTAATGATCTTACACGGATGGCTGACAAAGCCATGTATACAGCAAAAAGTTTCGGGAAAAATCGATATGTCTGTTTGGACCCAACCCGGATTGATGTCAAGCCAGGATAATGAGGTCTTACTTTAACTAGCCTGATGCTTTTCCTGATTAGAAAGAAAGTTCAGCTACATAGATAGTTCTCACCAATTTCGGAATTGCTGCAAATTTAGAAAACTTAGTTATAACCTCAGTGGCGCTGAGACGCGGAGAAATACAATGTTTTCTGAGCGTAATTAGTGCCGACGTATAGCAACAAAGCATCACAATTTATATTTTATGGCATATCAACTCTGCGCCTCTGCGTCTCCGCGGTGAATATACAAAGTTGCATAAACCGCTTGGTAAACATGTCGCGTGTTGTTAATGAAACACTGCACATATACTGCTTTTCGCTGGTTGAGGATGATTGATAATCAGGCATAAATTTTATGCCTTTGTGCTGCACTGGATGTGCTGTTTTAGGTTAGAATCTGATCATGCATAAATATTTCCAGTCATTTTTTTTCACTTCCTTTTTTGGTTTTTTACTTTTCATTACCAGTGAGCTTGGGATGGCCGCAGCGCCATCTGCCCTGCCCGACTCGGTTCAGGCTGCTTTAAAACAAGCAAATATTCCGGCTGCCAATATTGGTATTTACGTTCTGCCTGTTGATAGTGATCAACCTGCTTTGGCTTATGGAGAGGATCGTTCCATGAACCCTGCGTCAGTGATGAAATTGCTGACGACATTTGCCGGATTGGATATCTTAGGCCCTGCTTATAACTGGAAAACCGAGATTTATGTGAACGGACCAGTTGTAGACGGTGTATTGAAGGGGGATCTGATTTTAAAAGGGTATGGTGATCCCGAGCTGACTGTGGAGCGTTTCTGGCTCATGCTGCGTGAATTGCGCCAAAGAGGTGTACGGGATATTCGTGGTGATCTGGTGCTGGATAAGCATTTTTTTGCTACTGAGCCACACGACCCAGGTGCCTTTGATAATCAGGCTTTCCAGCCTTACAATGCGGGCCCCGATGCGTTGCTGATGAACTTTAATGTCGCTCCGCTGCGACTTGTGCCATTGCCTGAACAGCGATCAGTGACTGTACAGCCTGAATTTTCGCTAACGACATTGACCTTGCGCAACGGATTGAAGCTGGATAATGCGACTTGTGGCGATTGGGAATCCCGGTTGAATGTGCAAGTTAGCCCTACACCTGCCGGAGCGGTGGTGGATTTGTCTGGCCCTTTTTCATCGACTTGTGGTGAAAAGCAACTGAATCTGAGTTTTTTGCGGAATGGCGATTTCATTTATGGCTTGTTCAAGCAGCTCTGGAGCGAATCAGGTGGCAGTATTTCCGGTGGATTTAAGGCAGGAGAAGTACCTGCAAGTGCCCGCTTGCTTGTGACGAAAACATCTCCGCCGCTTGCTGTCGTTGTGCGTAATATAAACAAGTTCAGCAATAACGTCATGGCGCGGCAACTGTATTTAACGATAGGGGCAGAGCAATCAGGCCAGCCGGGTTCCCGCGAGAATGCAGGGGCAACTATTCATACATGGCTGGCAGGGCGCGGGTTGAATTTTCCGGAACTGGTGGTGGAGAACGGTTCAGGATTGTCGCGCATTGCGCGAATCAGCCCGCAACATTTGGCGGATCTGCTCATAGCCGCTTATCGTAGCCCGGTATTTTCCGAGCTTGAGTCATCACTGCCTATCGTAGCCGTGGATGGAACGATGCGCAGAAGAATGAAAGATGATGGCGTTGCCGGCCATGCCCATATTAAATCCGGTTCTATAGATGGGGTGAAAACGATTGCCGGTTATGTATTCGATAGCAAAGGCCGCAGAAATGTGGTGGTGTGCATGATCAACCATCCTCGTGCCAGCGCTGGCAGGGGAGTGCAGGATGCATTGCTGGAATGGGTGTATAACCGGCCCTGATTCAAAGAAAAACAGACAAAATATAATCTAAAGCTAAGGTATGTGATGCAAGAGCAGAATGAACTGACGTCAATTATCAAATCCGGTTATCCGCTGATTTTGATCGAAACCCACGAAGAGCCTCGCGCACTGGCGCTACTGGAACGCATAGCCAATCTGGAAAGCCAGGCGCTGTTCCGCTGGAGCGTGACGGATGGTATTAAACGTGTGACCAAAACAGAGAGTGTTGCTGAGTCTTATCAATTGACTGATGCCCTTCGCCATATAGACAAGACGCCCCAGAATGGTATTTACGCAATGTGTGATGCCCATCCCTTTCTGGATGACCCGCTTAATGTCCGTTTTCTCCGTGAAATTGCGCTGGAATATTACAAAACCCAGCGTACGATTGTATTGATCAGCCCTGAGCTGGAACTGCCAGATGAATTGTTGAGAGTAAGCGCAAGGTTTTCGCTGGTTTTGCCAAGTACAAAAACACTCCGGAAAATGGTGAACGAGGAGGCGGAACTGTATAGCCATCAAACCGGTTCAAAGGTGAAAGGCAGCGCTGCGATGGTTGATCAGTTGATCCAGCATCTCCGTGGACTGAATAAAGAAGATGCGCTCAGGCATATTCGACAAGCCATGCGCGATGATGGCAGACTGACTCAAGAAGATTTAACGCGTGTGATCAAGTTTAAACGCGATGCGCTTGCTGGTAATGGCAGTCTGAGTTATGAAACGGATGTGGTTGACTTTAGCCAGGTTGGCGGGCAGGCGAACCTCAAACGTTGGCTGGAAGTGCGCTACAAGCCATTTGTGGATGTGAATGATGTTTTTGGTGTAGATCGTCCTAAAGGCGTGCTGCTGCTCGGTGTGCAGGGTAGCGGTAAAAGTCTGGCAGCCAAGGCCGTGGCGGGTAGTTGGGGATTGCCGCTGATGCGGCTGGATTTTGCAACGCTGTACAATAAATTTTTTGGTGAAACAGAACGGAATTTGCGAAATGCCCTGGCAGCCGCTGAGCAAATGGCACCTTGCGTTTTGTGGCTGGACGAGATTGAAAAAGGCTTGTCGGGAGATGGCACAGGAGGTTCGGACGGTGGGGTTTCTCACCGGGTGTTGGGAACACTGCTCACCTGGTTATCTGAGCGTAAATCCAAAGTATTTATTGTGGCGACTTCCAACGATATTAGTCGTCTGCCGCCAGAGCTGATTCGTAAAGGTCGCTTCGATGAAATATTTTTTGTCGATTTGCCCGGTAGTTCGACACGGGAGCAAATCTTTGATATTCACCTGAAAAGGCGTAAACAGGATTCGACACAATTCGATCTGCAACAGCTTGCCCTGCAAAGCGAAGGGTTTTCCGGCGCTGAAATCGAGCAGGCCATCATCGCAGCCGTATTTGAAGCCTATTCTGTCAGCCATAGCATGGATACAAAAAGCATTCTGAATGAGTTGCAGAAAACCCGCTCGCTTTCTGTTGTGATGGGGGAGAAAATCGCAGCACTGCGGGCTTGGGCTGAGCACCGGGCGGTTAACGCTGATGCGGAAGGGGTGAAGTAAATTGTTTAACTGTTTCTGTCTGTTCTGAGTAAATCGATTCTGAATTCAGTTTCATAAGGCGGCACGTTACATTCAATAATGTCTGGTGGCGCAACATCGAGCCGGACGCCAACAATATCCGTGCGTACGGGTAGTTTGGCTACACCTCGGTCTACCAGTACCACAGTCCGAATTTCAGCCGGCTGTTTGCCAGCCAGATATTCTACCGCGCGCAGCATGGAATGACCGCGGTACATGACATCATCCACTACCAGTACGGTGACGCCGGTAAGGTCCATGCTGGTTTGCTCAGCACTTTCCGTCAGTTTGGTATCGGGATGCAGTAAGGTGAGGTCATCCGCATAGCGTTTGATTTGCAAATTCATGCGGGACATATTGGGAAGATTGAAGTGTTGTTTGAGACGATCATGCAACATGTCAGCCAAAGGGGCACCCCGCCGCAATATCCCAACGATCATGATGTTTTCAAAGCCTGTCAGAAAGCCAGCGGCCTGCCATGCCAAATGGTCCAATACGGCATTCAATTGTTCTGTGTTGTAGAGGCAGACTCTTTGCCCTTCAGGTTTGGTCAAGGTGAACGCTATCCCATAATTATCTGGTTTCGGCCACCTTGCTTGGCCAGATATAAATTGTTGTCAGCCTGTTTCAGCATGGCATCAAGACTCTCCAGTCGAGTAGGGCATAAACCGATACTGATTGTGTATGAAATGGTTTTTCCATCACAATGAGAGGGCGTTTCTGCAACACTCTGATGAAAAGCTTCGAAGTGCTCTGAAATCTCGGCAAAGGAATCGCCCTCGGCCAACACAGCGAATTCTTCGCCTCCCAGGCGCGCTACCAGATAGGTTTTGAAATGAGCAGAAGAAAGCAGGCCGGCCATATCCTTCAATACAGTATCCCCGCAATCATGGCCATAAGTGTCATTGATCCGCTTGAAATGATCAATGTCCATCATGGCTACTACCAGTTGTTTCTTTTCAGCGTAGGTTTTTACGAAAAGCCCTGCACCATTTTCGAAAAAATAACGGCGGTTGAATAACCCGGTTAGAAAATCCCTGTTCGCCACATCCCGAATGATGTCGATGTGTTCCAGCATTTCAATATTCTGGTTTACCCGCCAGGTTAACTCTTCAAATGAAAAGGGTTTAGACAGGAAATCGTTAGCGCCGATCTTGAGAAATCGAGCAGATAAATCGCTATCATCCGATGCGGAAAGACCGATGATAGCGATACGATCCTTTCCATGTAATTTGCGGATTTCTGAAACCAGTTTGAATCCGTCCATTTCAGGCATGTTGTAGTCGGTGAGGATGATTCGAATATCTGGGTTTGATTCGATAATTTTTAATGCTTCCAAACCGCTACCAGCAGTGAGGACTTGAAAAAATTGGGTACCAAGCATGTGTTTCAGATAGGCGCGTGAGGTGGCGGAATCATCTACAGCCAATACCTGTATGAACTGATTTTTATATAAGCGACCAACAAGTTCAGTCAGATATTCAAACGCATTCAGGCTGTCTTTGATGACGTAATCCAGGACTCCCTTTTTAAGGGTAAGTGCGCGTAACTCTTTGTCAAAGTGTCCAGTAATGGCAATAGTCGGCAGTCTGGCCTCGTGGAGCACATCAATGATTTCACCATGTGCAGCATCAGGCAAGTGCAGGTCTGAAACAGCCAGAAAAAAATGAGTGCCGGAACTGAGTGCTACGCGAGCTTCACTCATGGAAGTGGCAATATGTACGTAGCAATTCCATCTTTCTTTCAGCATGGCAGCAGCCATCTGCGACAGGGATCGCTGATCTTCAATCAGTAGAACGCTAAATTTAGGCTTACCCTGAAATGCCCGATTCTGTGCGCGTACAATAGACACTGCTGTTCCCTGTAAGATTATTGGCGTGCTGGTGTAGTCAGCACGTTGTCAGTGTGTAGCCGCATGCCCTTTAGTTTGGGTCATAATCCCAGATTTTGCCACATTTCGTCCACTCGCGCCTTGACTTGCTTATCCATGACGATAGGTGTGCCCCATTCACGCGTAGTTTCACCAGGCCATTTGTTGGTGGCATCCATGCCCATTTTACTGCCCAGTCCAGAAACCGGGCTGGCGAAATCCAGGTAATCGATAGGTGTGTTCTCCACGAGCAACGTATCACGCGCTGGGTCCATGCGTGTTGTGATGGCCCAGATCACTTCTTTCCAGTCGCGAATGTTAACGTCGTCATCCACCACGATAATGAATTTAGTGTACATAAACTGGCGCAAAAAGCTCCAGATGCCAAACATAACACGCTTGGCGTGACCGGGGTACTGCTTTTTCATGCTGACAATAGCCAGGCGATATGAGCAGCCTTCAGGCGGCAGATAAAAATCGGTGATTTCTGTGAACTGTTTTTGCAATAACGGTACGAAAACTTCATTCAGTGCTACACCTAGCACAGCGGGTTCATCGGGTGGTTTGCCAGTGTATGTGCTGTGATAAATGGGATTTCGGCGCATGGTGATGTGGGTGATGGTAAACACCGGGAAGGTATCCTGCTCGTTGTAGTAACCGGTATGGTCGCCATACGGTCCTTCCAGGGCGGTTTCGCCGGGCGCAATGTAGCCTTCCAGCACAATTTCTGCGCTGGCAGGCACTTGCAGATCATTGCTGATGCATTTCACAATCTCGGTTTTGTCTCCGCGTAGCAGACCGGCAAACTGGTATTCACTTAAAGAATCCGGTACAGGCGTTACAGCGCCAAGGATCGTAGCAGGATCAGCGCCTAATGCCACGGCGACGGGAAAATTTTTGCCTGGATTGGCTTCACAAAACTCACGAAAATCCAGCGCGCCACCGCGGTGTGCCAGCCAGCGCATGATGACCTTGTTGGGAGCGATTACTTGCTGGCGATAAATGCCCAGATTTTGGCGTTTTTTAAGCGGCCCCTTGGTGACGACTAACCCCCAGGTGATGAGCGGTGCGACATCGCCAGGCCAGCATGTTTGAATAGGTAATTTGGAAAGATCGACATCCTTGCCTTCCCATACTATATCCTGACAAGGCGCACTGCTCACTTCTTTTGGGGCCATATTCAACACTTGTTTGAAAACCGGCAATTTATCCCAGGCATCTTTCAGGCCTTTAGGTGGCTCGGGTTCCTTCAGAAAAGCAAGCAATTTGCCTACCTCACGCAATGCTTCGACATCTTCTTCGCCCATGCCCATAGCGACGCGTTTTGGCGTCCCGAACAAATTGGCGAGTACGGGGATATTATGGCCCTTGGGGTTTTCAAACAGAATTGCTGGCCCACCCGCTTTGAGTACGCGATCACAAATTTCGGTCATTTCCAGATTGGGGTCTACTTCAGTGGTAATACGCTTAAGCTCGCCCTGTTTTTCAAGTTGCGCAATGAAATCGCGAAGGTCTTTATATTTCATGAGGAAATTATCATCACTGTGGGCGGGTTTAACTGGGAATATCTGTGGTCAATAGCATTAATTCAGCAAAAATACGTGATTATTGGATGTGTTATTAAAAGTACTATGGCCAATAATTCTGAAGGCTTAATGAATTTGTTACGAAGTACTCAGGAACGGCGTCTGGATTCATAGTGTGCAATGGAGATGACAATTTCAGAGAAAGGCAGATTTTCCATGTTGCCAAATTTTTCCTGAGCAGCAAGCACAAGGCCATGAATATTGGATACGGTTGTCTGGGGTGCTGGATCCGTAGCAAATATCCGTTGCAGGCCTAACATGCCACCACATTGCAACTTCATATCTTTAGCATGAGGCAACAGATCGCTCAGATGCGTCAGTTTCAGCGTAAAAAGCGCGTTCTGGTGCAACAACCCACGGAGAGTGCGACAGTTTTCACGGGCTACAGCAGATTTGCAGGCGATAAGTTCCCGTTCCGCAATGTAGTTTTTCTGCGATAGCTCACAGCCGCAACATCCCCGAAGGATGGCCTTTTCAAACGGGCAGGCAAGCCGGTTTAGGTCCTCGCGTGCATTCTTGTAAGCATCTTCATTCAGCATGGCTGTCTGCTCTGTGGTGACTGATTAGTAGTCTTCGCCCGTTGTTGGTTGCGGGTCACGAACTTGAGACAGAATATCTTCTGCTTCGAGTTCGTTTTCACCAAAAATCACTTTGACAATGCAATTGTCGTCAGCAGTTACCGTGGTGCGAAATTCTTTTGCGTATTTGCTGGCATCCTTGAAACCATCGAATTCCTTCACTTTTTCGAGAATACGCATCGGTAACAAAATTTTATATACAAAGTATGGCATGTTGCATCCCTTCTTGAATTGATTAATTTAGTGCAATTTTAAAGCTGGAAAATGTAATCAAGTACAATTCCTGCAAAGATTACCCCGCCAACCCAGTTGTTGTGCAGGAAAGCTTTAAAACATTTATCTCTGTCGCGATGTTTAATTAATTGGTAATGGTAGCCCATTATGCCCGATGCTGCCAGCAACCCGCCGTAGTATAGCCATCCCATTCGCAGGTGCACGCCTACAGCAGTGAGGATAGCGAGCATGCAAGCATAGGCGATCATGATGGCAGCAACATCAAATCTACCAAATGTGATGGCTGAAGATTTGAGGCCGATTTTAAGGTCATCTTCACGGTCTACCATGGCGTATTGCGTGTCATAGGCTACCGCCCAGAACAAATTGGCCACAAGCATTGCCCAGGCAAATGCAGGAACTGTGTCCATATGCGCAGCAAAAGCCATGGGGATACTAAAGCCGAATGCAATGCCTAAATACGCCTGAGGTATGGCCAGGAAGCGTTTGGTAAAGGGGTAGCTGGCAGCAAGGAATAACGCAACAAAAGACAGCATGATAGTCAGTTTGTTGAGGCGCAGAATGAGCAGAAAGGCGAAAAAGCTTAACCCCGCAGCAAGTATCAACGCTTCTTTTTTGCTGATTTTTCCGGCAGCAAGCGGGCGGTTTTTTGTGCGTTCCACATAGGGATCAAAGTCTGCATCGGCATAGTCATTAATTACACATCCGGCAGAGCGCATCAGCACTGTACCCATGACGAAAATCCACAAGATAATCCAGTTTGGATGGCCGGCAGAGGCTATCCAGGTAGCCCAAAGTGTTGGCCACAAAAGTAGTAGAATGCCGATAGGCTTATCCAGCCGCATGAGCTTTTCATAAAGGGTGATACGTTCAAGCAAGGTCATAACGGAAGATCCAGAATAGGCGGCAAGAATACTTCAGTTACCAGAATAGGGCTATTTTTTAAACTGAATACAGATCGTCTGGCCCAGAGAAAAGGGGGGGCAATTTCCAGCAAGCGGCATGCGCGACGATAGAGTTCATGCCTTGAGCCCAGTTTTTTGTAAGCTAAAGGGCTGCGCTTAATCACCGGATTGGCAAAAAGAGCAGCGCCCAGCGGTTTGTTTCCGAGCCCGCTCAATGCTTGCCATGGGCCACGTAAACCCTGAAGGGGAATGACGCTATGGGCAAAAACCACCGGCTTTTCGTGGCAATACAAGTAAACTTCTCGTAATAATGCTTGCTCTCTTTGTTCCAGTCCAACTAGCGCAGCTTCATCTCGACAGGCCTTTCCCTGATTCAGCTGAACATTGCGCACGCTGAAAGCACTGCATCGAAGTTGAATGCTTTTAGTTAACGAGCCTTGTTCAATCAGCCATGGACGAAACAGGCATTTTGCTCCTGGAGCACGTGTTTGCCAAATGAGGGGCTGGTGTCTGAAATTCATTAATACGTCTTAATGCTGAAATTGCCTATTATGACGCAGTTTTCGGTGAAGCCAAAATTGTTGCAGGAGAGCATTCAGTAAATTTGCGATAGATGTACTACAGAGGGGATACGTCAGATTTCTAAAAGGAACTTAAGCTTTCAGGGCTGCAAAAAAGTGATATTTTTAAGTGCAGGATTTGGGCTGCCTGGTTTTCTGTTTCAGACAGCCCAAAGACGTAATGCTCTAACGGAAAGTGATTCTGTTCTTCGGTCTTAGCTACCTAGCCATGTGAGGAGATCTAGATATTCTTGTTTGTTACCAGTAACAAATCCTTTTACACCAATTTTTTCAAGTACTTTTTTTCCTTCTTCGGTATTTTCCATGTTGATCAGGGCTTCACGTACTTTAGTAACGTCTTCAGGGGGCATGCTGGGAGCTGCAATGATCGACCAGAAGGGGAGTTTTTTACTCTCAAATAGTGTACGCCCCCCCTTTTTTTCCCAATCTTTTGCAACAAGAGGAGCGACAACACCCACATCTGCAAATTTTTTCTCGACCATAAAAGCAATCGCTTCTTGAAACTTGGTATATTGAGTTTGCTCTGGAGCAGGGGCCAATTTAAGCTCACGGAGCGTTGCCAAACCGGCTTTTTCCATGAAAGTGCCTTTTGCAAAAACAAAGCGCTTGCCACGTGCATCTTCCGGTTTTTTGAGAGGTGAGTCTTTATTCACAATAAATTGAACTGTAAAAGCCCCTTTAGCTGCTGCAACAAGGTCATAATTTTGATCCTTCATGGCTTTTGCTGCAACATTGCTCGGTTTGCTGAAAAAAAGATCATAGCGCGCTTTTTTCAGGTTTTCACTTGAGCTTTTCAGGTTTTGTGAGGATTCAACTTTAATGGTTTTCTTTAATGGTTTCGATAGATAATCAGCAAGCAATTGATACCTTGCTTGAATCTGGGCAAATCCCTCTTGACCAGCGGTCCCGTCATTAATGCCGAATAGTAGTGTGCTGTCTGCTGCAGTAGCAATGCTGATTTGGCTCAGTAAGCCAATTATCAGTCCGGATAGTAGTCTTTTCACGCAAGTATCTCCTAATGTATGGTTTTTATTTTTAGTGAATGAATTGTGATGCATTCATTGCTTAGGGTATGCAAAATGCAGTACCGCTTAATTGTAAATTCCAGTTAGGTTATGTTTGTATATTAGATTTGAAGAAATTTTACCAACTCATCATAGTCTGCTGGTTTAGCAGGTTCAAAATTAGGAAAGCTGGAATATTTAAAGTAATCTTGGCCTTCGCTATCCAGATGGGCTTTTAACAGTGCCTGCGTTACTGCCTCTTTGATATCCGCAGGTAAATCATTTCTCACTGCAAAGGTAAGGTGGGGCATCCCTTTTCCCTGCAAAACCAGATTGACGTCATTTCCCTTTCCTGTCCACACATTCAAGAGGCCGCTATTTGCTACACCGATATCGATCAGGTTGAACTTCATGGCTGAAAGTACGCCATCCACATCATTATAATATTGAACGCTTTTAAAATATTTTTCAGGATCTATTTTCATTTCTTTTAATTGCGCAATGGCCATTTGGGTGATCATCGAATCTTTGTCGGTAAAACCAATGCGCTTGCCTTTCATATCTTCAGGGAAGGCAATGCCGGTTGAAGCAAGACTCATAAAACTGGCGGATAAAAGCCCCGGAATCTTAACGACTGGTTGATAACCGGATTGTTTGGCAGCACGCATAATCATACTGGGTGGCCCATACATAAAGGCAAAGCGCTTCGCATGAGCTTTTTTCAGATATTCATCCCGGGTTTTGACAGTTTCAACTCTCACCGGGTGCTTCAGGGCTTTACTTAAATAATTGGTTAACCCCTGGTACTCCCTTACAACCATAATGGGGCTGCGATTGTAGTCCTGTATGCCAATAATGAGGATGTCGCTTGCCCATGCTGGCATGCATATCAATGCAGCCAGAAAAACTCCCATGAATTGTATTTTTTTCACGCCTCATCTCCTTATGCATACTTAATATCAACAGCGGATTGCAGGTTTTAACTGGTTTCAGGTTGTAATGTGCTGATTATTTTCGTTTTTAAATAGTCTTCAATTTTTACTAGGTAGTATTGTTAAATGCATGATCTGTTTGTTGAGCTTTATCTAGCATCCACGTATTAGTCGAATAGCGGTAATAACAAACTATGTATCGGCAGTTCATGTAATAACTTTAATAAAGCAATCTTTATGCCTGAACTGATAATGTTTATTTTTCGGGTGATGGGACGTTTTTAATTTGTGTTTTTGGTACAGGATGCTTGGGGATGCAGTCGCATGCCTGATTGTTTTTAGCAAGCAGTTACACTTTGAGATAATCTTCTTTGTTATTCAGCCAACGCTGCAAATGGCTTTCTGCAGCGGGTTTATGTTCTTTCAACATTAGCTCCGCGGTGGTTCGGGCTGCTTCTAGCAGATCACTATCCTGATCGAGATTGGCAAAGCGCAGCATGGGGACACCGCTTTGCCTTGCCCCAAGAAACTCCCCCGGGCCGCGTAACTGCAGATCTTGCCTTGATATCTCAAAACCATCAGTATTCTCATAAATGATTTTCAGACGCATTCTCGCTGTATCAGAGAGAGGGCTTTGGTATAGCAAAATGCAGGCACTTTGTGACGTACCGCGTCCAACTCTGCCTCGAAGCTGATGTAATTGCGACAAGCCCATTCGTTCGGCATGCTCGATCACCATGAGAGAGGCATTGGGCACATCAACTCCTACTTCAATGACGGTCGTCGCAACAAGCAATTGCACATTACCGCTTTGAAATTCGGCCATCATGGCAGATTTCTCTAGATTGGGCATTCTGCCATGCACCAGGCCTACCTTTAACTCGGGAAACGTCTGGCTGATAGTCTGATACGTATCCAGTGCTGTTTGCAGTTGCAGTTTTTCGGATTCTTCAATCAGCGGGCAAACCCAATATGCCTGTTTGCCAGTCAGACAAGCCTGTCGAATCCGCTCGATAATTTCATCGCGGCGGCTGTCGGCTACCAGCTTAGTGATGACAGGACTTCTTCCGGGGGGAAGCTTGTCGATGACTGAGACATCCAGATCCGCGTAATAGCTCATGGAGAGTGTACGCGGTATAGGCGTGGCGCTCATCATCAGCTGGTGTGGTTGTGATTTGCTGGCGGCACCCTCGGCCATGCCTTTCATGCGCAGGGCAAGACGCTGATGGACCCCAAATCGGTGTTGTTCATCAATGATAGCCAGACCCAGCTTATTAAAACTAACTTGCTCCTGAAACAGGGCGTGGGTGCCCACTGCCAGCTGTGCCGAGCCATCTGACACCCGTTGCAGCGCGGCTGTTTTATCTTTTTTTGGGAGGCTGGCCGTAAGCCATGCGACAGAAATGCCTATTGGCTCGAGCCAGCCAGATAATTTGCGATAATGTTGTTCTGCCAGTATTTCCGTAGGCGCCATGATGGCAGCCTGAAAGCCACTTTCAATCGTCTGCATTGCGGCAAGCGCTGCCACGATCGTTTTCCCGCTGCCGACATCGCCTTGTAGAAGACGTTGCATGGGATGGGCTTTATTGAGATCCCGGCTGATTTCTTTTTCGACACGCTGCTGCGCTTTTGTCAGTGAAAATGGTAACGTGTCCAGCAGTTGTTGTTTTAGTTGACCGGGGTTTTTTAAGCGAGGGGCTTTTTGGCTATGCCGCTTGTTGTAATGCAGGCGCATGGATAGTTGCTGTGCCAGCAGTTCGTCAAATTTAATGCGGCGCCAAGCCGGGTGTGTTTTTTCAGTGAGATGGTGTTGAGAAGCGTCTGGCGGGGGCTGGTGAAGGTACGTCACGCTCTCGGCAAACCCTGAAAGTCCCAATGGACTGAAAATAGCTTCAGGCAGGCTGTCCGTCAGATCAATGGTAGATAATGTGCGTTTGATCAGCTTGTTGAGTATGGTTTGAGAAAGACCAGCAGTAGTTGGGTAAATTGGCGTCAAGCATTCTGCGAGCGGAGTATCTTCCTTAAGGGTGCGGCACTTTGGATGTACCATTTCCAAGCCAAAAAATCCGTAACGAATTTCCCCTAGCAGCCGCACTTTTACGCCGGGAGATAATGACTGAACCTGGCTACCATAAAAATTCAGGAAGCGAATGAATAGCACGCCGCTGGCGTCTTCCACCTGGCAGATCAAAGTGCGTTTGGGGCGATATTTTATATCCGCACGAATAATCGTGCCTTCCACCAGCACAGTCTGGTTAAGAGGGGCATGTTTGATCGGATAGAGATGTGTCTCGTCCTCGTAACGCAGGGGCAAATGCAGGATCAGATCTAACGGAGTGCTGATGCCAAGCTTGGTCAGTTTGTCGAGAGTAGGTTTGCTAACACCGGGAATAAGCGGGGGAGTCGCTTCCCCGGTATCTTTGGAAGTAGTGGACCGGATTTTACGCGGTTTAACGGTACTCATCAGCCAAGAAATAATACCCCGTCCATTTCAACCAGTGCCCCTCGCGGCAAGTCTGCCACACCCACCGCAGCGCGTGCCGGATAAGGTTCTATAAAGTAGGCAGCCATGATTTCGTTCACGCGAGTGAAATGACCAAGATCAGTCAGAAAAATATTCAGTTTCACGACATCATTCAAGCTGCCGCCAGAAGCGGTAGCGACAGCCTTTAGATTGTCGAATACGCGTACTATTTGGTCATCTATACTCTCCACCATTTGCATGGATACCGGGTCCAGGCCGATCTGCCCGGACAGGTAAACGGTGTTACCTACTTTTACAGCTTGTGAATAAGTGCCGATAGCGGCGGGAGCATTGGGAGTCTGGATAATTTGTTTGGTCATGATAATTCCTGTTTTCTGAGCAAGTGATTCAATGCCTAATCTTTAAAATTTAAGCGGGTTGGTTTTAGCCTTTTACCCTTGTGATTCTCACAACTTCCTGAATTTTTCTTAAGCTGCGCATGACTTGCGCCAGATGCATGCGGTTTTCTACCTGGAGCATAAAGTGTATGGTGGTATAGGCGCTACCATCTTCTTCTTCCATGCTTACTTTGTCGATGTTCGATCCTGCTTCTGCAATTTCTGCTGCAATTTTTGCCAGAACGCCGCGCTGATTCGCTACGACGAGCTTAATGTTGACGTCGAACAGTTTTTTGGTGTCAGGATCCCATTCCACATCTATCCATTTATCAGGGTCGGTGCGAAATTGAGACACAGAAGGACAGTCGTGGGTATGAACCAGGATACCTTGACCTTTTTTGATGAAACCAATGATCGGGTCGCCTGGAATGGGTTGGCAGCACTTGGCGAATTGCACAGCCATGCCTTCCGACCCGCGAATGGTGATAGAGCCAAGTTGCCTGCGCTCACCAGTTTGCGGTTCGCCCTGTGCCATTAACTGACGCGCAACAACGATTGCCAGTCTTTTTCCCAATCCTACATCAGCCATAACTTCCTGTCGGGATTTCAGGCCGGTTTCACGTAGCAACTTATCCCAATGCGCATCATCAACTTCATTCGTTTCTGCTCTGAGTGCGCGCAATGCCTGATCAAGCAATCGTTCGCCCAATGAAGCTGATTCACCATATTGCATTGTTTTCAGATAATGACGAATATGGGAGCGCGCTTTGCCCGTTACCACATAATGTAACCAGGCTGGATTGGGTTTGGCATGTGCCGCTGTGACGATTTCCACGCGGTCACCATTGCGTAGTTCCGTGCGCAGTGGCAGTACTTCATGATTAATTTTTACTGCCACGCAGCGATTGCCCACGTCTGTGTGAACAGCGTAGGCAAAATCCACGGCGGTAGCGCCCCGGGGTAGCGCCATGATCTTGCCCTGAGGTGTGAATACATAGACTTCATCAGGGAAAAGATCGACCTTGATATGTTCCAGAAATTCCACCGAATCTCCGCTTTCAGACTGAATTTCCAGCAAGCTTTGTAACCATTGGTGGGTTTTTTGCTGCACATCGTTAAGTTCGCTATCCGAGCTCTTGTAAAGCCAATGCGAAGCAACTCCTGCTTCTGCAACCTTATGCATTTCGGTGGTGCGAATCTGTACTTCAATCGGTGTGCCAAATGGGCCAAATAAAGTAGTGTGCAACGACTGGTAGCCATTCGCTTTGGGAATGGCAATGTAGTCTTTAAACTTTCCGGGAATCGGCTTATACAGGCAATGCAGAGCGCCCAGCGACAGATAGCATGACGGTATGTCCTTGACGGTGACACGAAAACCGTAAATATCGAAAACTTCGGAGAACGTCAGGGATTTACCTTGCATCTTCTTGTAAATGCTGTAAAGATGCTTCTCGCGTCCAGTAACAACGGCTTCGATATTTGCATTCTGGAGGCGCTGTTTGATCGCATCCTCTACCTTGCTGACCACTTCGCGGCGGTTGCCGCGTGCAGCCATGACGGCTTTAGCCAGTACCCGGTAGCGGTTGGGATACAGATGATGGAAGCTAAGGTCTTCCAGTTCACCGTAAATATTGTTCAGCCCCAGGCGATTGGCAATCGGAGCATATATTTCCAGCGTTTCCTGGGCGATACGCTCACGTTTTTGAGCGTTCATGGCACCCAGCGTGCGCATATTGTGCAGTCGGTCAGCCAGTTTGATGAGGATAACGCGCACATCGCGCGCCATGGCCAGCAGCATTTTGCGGAAATTTTCCGCTTGAGCGTGTTCTTGAGTCTGGAATTCAATTTTGTCGAGTTTGCTGACCCCGTCCACCAGTTCCGCAACGGGCTTGCCGAACTTTATAGCAATTTCTTCTTTGGTGGTGAGTGTGTCTTCAACCACATCATGCAATAGTGCGGCCATCAAGGCTTGTGCATCAAGATGCCATTCGGCGAGGATGGTTGTTACAGCGACAGGATGGGAAATATAGGGTTCACCGCTTTTGCGGAATTGCCCTTTGTGTGCAGCTTTGCTGAAGCGAAATGCTTCCTCAACCTGCATGATGTCTTCAGATTTGAGGTAGGTTGAAAGTTGTTTGGTAAGCTCGAGTGCTTCAGGCATACGAGTGCGGCGTGGGGTCGAAATTTGAGACATGGAAACGATTCGTTACGTTGTTACAGACTGATTTTTTGGTATCCAGATTTCAAATTCCTCACACCCTGAAAAACTACGCTTGGCCTTTGTTAAGTACTTCCAGTCCGACTTTGCCTTCTGAAATTTCGCGCAGGGCAATAACAGTAGGCTTGTCACGATGGCCATCTACCATTGGGGTGCTGCCATTGGCAATCTGTCTGGCGCGATAGGTAGCAACCAGGGTAAGTTCAAAACGGTTGTGAATCGTTTTCATGCAGTCGTCAACGGTAATGCGAGCCATTTGATACCTCTAGGTTTATTTTAACTGGGTTAGTAAGTTGCTGTGCCGGGCTAGCTGCTTCCGGGTTGTTAAGCGCGAAGCTCTGACTACCGCCAGCAGGTCCTGAACAGCTGCTTTGAAGTCATTGTTAATGATAACATAATCAAACTCACCTACGTGACTGATATCTTCGCGTGCCGCTTGCATCCTTCGCTCAATGACCTCGGCTGAATCCTGCGACCGATTTTTCAATCGGTCTCTCAGTGCTTCCAGCGAAGGGGGGAGAATGAATATGCCCAGGGTTTCAGGAAATATTTTTCGCACCTGCGCAGCGCCTTGCCAGTCAATTTCAAGCAAAATATCTGTGCCGCTTTCCATTTTTTGGGAAATCCACGTATGTGAAGTGCCATAGCGATTGCCGTACACTTCAGCACTTTCGAGAAACTCACCTTTTTCCAGCATACTTAAAAATGTGTCTTCCGAAATAAAATGGTAGTCAGTGCCGTTCACTTCGCCAGGGCGTGGCGGGCGCGTGGTGTAAGAGATTGACAGCTGAATATTGCTGTCAGCTGACAGTAGTTCCCGGACCATGCTGGTTTTACCTGCGCCTGAAGGCGCGGTGATAACAAATAGATTGCCTGACATAAAATAAACTCTAAATTAGGTTGGGATGAATAGCTTGGGTTATTCAATATTCTGAATCTGTTCCCGCATTTGCTCAATCAGTACTTTAAGTTCCATAGAAGTTTGCGACACTTCACTTGCGACAGATTTGGCACCCAGTGTATTGGCTTCGCGGTTCAGTTCCTGCATCAGAAAATCAAGTCTTTTGCCAGTTGAACCGCCTGCATGTAATACCCGTTTGACTTCACTCAGATGGGTTTTAAGGCGCGAAAGTTCTTCATCTACATCAATTTTCTGCGCAAACAGGGCTAACTCTTGCCGGATTCTGTCATCATCACCGTTCCCCATCACTTCCTTCAGGCGTGTAGCCAGTTTTTCCTGATGGTTTCTGAGTAATGTCGGGATTTTAGGTGCAACTTCAATAATTAACGCCTCAATCTGTTCCACTCTTTCCAGTAGCAGGGCTTTGAGTTTTTCACCTTCACGCTCGCGAGTGGCACGCAACTCGTCGAGCGCACGTTGCAGCAAAGGCAGGCATTCGTCGCGTAAGCTTTCTGCTGCGAGGGTGTTCTGGCCAAGTATGCCCGGCCATTTGAGAATGTCCAGCACGCGCAGACTCTGGCTATCCGGTAGCTGTTCCTGCACTTTTTTGTTAAGTAGACCAAGTTGCAATAGCAGATCGGTATTGATTTCCAACGGTTTATTCCCGGCTTCGCGCTCGCTGAAATTCAAGCGACATTCCACTTTTCCACGCGTAAGCTGTTTTGCGATGGCTTCTCGCATATTAGACTCCAGCATTCTGAAATCATCGCTCAGGCGAAACTGAATTTCCAGATAACGGTGATTGACAGACCTTAAATCCAGACTCAAAGATCCCTGCGGTAATTCGATGGTGACAGCTGCAAAGCCAGTCATACTATAGATCATTGGAACTCCAGAGGGGCGCGAGCCTATATAAGTAAATTTTGAAATGTTAAGAATGCTTTACTTTATTCTAACAAATGCTGAAAATGTATCTAAATAATTATCATACAATCGCTCAGCATGGCCTTACAACCTAATCAATCGTTACCTGATGGATACCAACTGCAAAATTACCGCATCTCAAGACAACTGAGTGGGGGTGGTTTCAGCATGGTATATCTGGCGTACGATGAACATGGTACTCCTGTTGCAATCAAGGAATACCTGCCCAACTCTCTGGCGTTACGCCAGGAAGGCTCGATCGTCGCGGCCACTTCAGCAGAAAATCTCACTACCTTTCGCTATGGCATGAAGTGTTTTTTTGAGGAAGGGCGGGCGCTGGCTAAAATTACCCATCCTAACGTAGTGCGCGTGGTGAATTTCTTTCGGGCCAATGAAACAGTTTATATGGTCATGCAGTATGAGCGGGGGAAAACACTGCAGGAACATATACAAGCAAATAAGAATAAGGTTAAAGAAGGATTTATTCGTCGGGTGTTTGCCGAATTACTGAATGGACTCCGTGAAGTTCATACTCATAAAGTGCTGCATCTGGATATTAAACCTTCTAATATTTATATCCGGCTGGATGGTTCGCCCGTTTTGCTGGACTTTGGCGCAGCTCGTCAAACCCTTACAAATGAAAAATCCAAGCTATCGCCCATGTACACGCCGGGATTTGCTGCTCCTGAGCAATATAAGAACCGTGAGCTATTGGGACCGTGGACCGATATCTATAGTGTAGGCGCCAGCTTGTTTGCCTGTCTGGCTGGCTTTGCTCCGCAAGCTGCAGATGTGCGGGTAAATGAAGACAAGGTGGCTTCTGCAAAAATACTCTGGGCCGGTAAGTATTCCGAACAGTTACTTGAAATAATAGACAGTTGTTTGCAACTGGATTACATGGAAAGACCGCAAAGCGTATTCACTTTGCAAAAAGCATTGATGGAAAAAATCGATGATCCAGTCGTTGCTCCGAAGCGTACTTTGATGGCCAGTATAAAAAAAACGTTTAATAAAGAAATCTTTTAGTCCCTACTCTTTTACTGTCATTCGTTTAAATGGAATGAAATGAAATTTTCAATTTACCAGTCCAGTCGCCAGGGCGGACGCAAATATAATCAGGACCGTGTAGCTTATTCTTACAGCAAGGAAGCCTTGTTGATGGTGATTGCTGACGGTATGGGAGGGCATTTGCATGGTGAGGTGGCAGCCCAGATAACGGTTCAGATGATTGCCGAGTCCTTCCAGAAACAAGCTGCGCCCGTACTGAGTAATCCGTTTGATTTTCTGACTGAAGGCATTTTTGCTGCTCATCACGCAATTGGGGATTATGCTGTTGATCACGAATTGCTGGAAAACCCGCGAACCACTTGTGTAGCGTGTGTTATTCAAGGTGATGCGGCTTACTGGGCTCATGTGGGCGATTCGCGTTTATATATGTTTCGTGGTGCAAATTTGATTTCCCGTACTCGCGATCATTCTCGCGTGCAGCAGTTGTTCGAAGATGGCAAAATTACTGAAGAGCAGATGGTAACCCATCCGGATCGGAATAAAATTTACAATTGCCTGGGCGGTATGATGCCACCTGAAATCGAATATTCCAAAAAAACCCCGGTACGTGAGGGAGATGCTTTTCTATTGTGTTCAGACGGGCTTTGGGGAGAGCTAACCAATAATGAGATAGCCGCAATATTGCAAACCTACCCAATCAATCAGGCATTGCCTGAATTGCTGGATCACGCGGAGTTTCGCGGTGGCGAAGATGGCGATAATTTGAGCGGTGTTGCAATGATATGGGGTGACCCGACCCGACTGGTTCAGCAAGATCCTGTTTCAACCGCTGCCATGCCCGTAGATACATTTACAACCAAAATGGACACGTTTGATATTCCGAAAGAAGGTGGGGATGTGACAGAAGAAGATATTGAACGCGCTATTTCAGAAATTCAGATGGCAATCAAGAAATACACCAAATAACAAAATATTGGCCAAAGGCCTGCCGGTTTCAGACAAAACAGTTCAGCGTTCACTTTATGCCCCATAAAGTGATGGGGCTTTATCTATATTAAAGGTGTATTCATGCGACCAAGTAACCGCAAACCAGACCAGCTTCGCAATATTCGCATTACGCGCCACTATACCAAACATGCAGAAGGGTCTGTACTCATTGAATGCGGAGATACCAAAGTCATTTGCACGGCAAGTGTGGTTGAAAAAGTACCCGGATTTTTGAAAGGCAAAAATCAGGGCTGGATGACGGCCGAATACGGTATGTTGCCGCGGTCTACCGATAGCAGGATGGACCGGGAAGCTGCGCGCGGAAAACAGTCAGGACGTACCCAGGAAATTCAGCGTCTGATTGGGCGCAGCTTGCGTGCAGTGGTTGATCTGACGAAATTAGGCGAGCGGACTATTCATGTTGATTGCGATGTGATTCAGGCTGATGGGGGTACGCGTACTGCCAGTATTACAGGGGCATTTGTTGCGGTGCATGATGCAATCACCCTTTTGCTGGAAAAGAAGTTGATAGCTGAGTCACCACTGTCAGATTTTGTTGGTGCGATATCGGTAGGTGTGTATAAAGGTGTGCCGGTTTTGGATCTGGATTATTTGGAAGATTCTGACTGTGATACCGACATGAATGTCGTGATGACAGGTAGTGGTGGTTTTGTTGAAGTGCAGGGCACTGCCGAAGGTGCGCCATTCAGCCGTGAAGAAATGGGCGCAATGCTTGATTTGGCACAGAGTGGTATCCAGCAGCTGGTTGCTGCGCAGAAGACAGCGCTTGTGATTTGATTTTTTACCGCAAGGGAGCAGGACATCATTTGATTATTCAAAGTTTGCAACCAGCCTTGCTTGAACTAACTCGGCTTCCCGATTTTTTGTTTTCTCTGCGCCTCTGTGGTTAAGCTAAGGTACAAATATGAAAAAACTCGTCATCGCCAGCAATAATCCCGGGAAATTAAGGGAAATTGATCGCATTCTGAGTCCCTTGGGCATGGAGGTGTTACCCCAATCCGTTTTCAATATCCCTGAAGCGGAAGAGCCGCATTGTACCTTTATCGAAAACTGTCTCGCCAAAGCCCGTCATGCTTCTGAACTCTCTGGTTTGCCCGCGTTAGCCGATGATTCCGGAATCTGTGTGGACGCATTAAATGGTGCGCCGGGGGTTTACTCCGCTCGTTTTGCTGGTGAGCCGAAGTCTGACGAACGTAATAATGCAAAACTGCTGGAATCGCTAGCCCATGAAGTGAATCGCAAAGCGCATTACTACTGTGTCATTGTGCTGGTTCGTCATCCCCACGATCCGCAACCATTGATTGCTGAAGGTATATGGGAGGGTGAAATCCTGCATACTCCGCGTGGTAGTGGTGGGTTCGGATATGATCCTTATTTTCTGGTGCCGGGGCTGGATCAAACAGGCGCTGAATTATCGATGGATGTTAAGAATGCAATCAGTCATCGGGGTAAGGCGCTGGCTGAATTATTGATCAAGCTAAAATTGAGCAGTATCGAATGAATGCTTCCCTTTCAGTAATGTTATTTGCCGGTAGTTTTGTAGCCTGTCGCGCTAAAGGTTAGCGTGTCATGGCATCCGTAGTTATGTCGCCTTTGTTAGCCTCTGCTGACATTCAATTCACCGCATTACCCCCACTCAGTCTTTATATTCATATTCCCTGGTGCGTTAAAAAATGTCCTTATTGTGATTTTAATTCTCATGAGGCGCGCAACGAGGTTCCCGAGGAAGCTTATGTGGCAGCCCTAACTCAGGATCTGGAATCGGTGCTGCCATTGATCTGGGGGCGTAGTATTCACTCTATCTTTTTTGGGGGTGGAACTCCCAGTTTACTGTCCGCCAAAGCGATAGATGATATTTTGGGAATGGTGAGGGCGAGAGTGCGACTGGATTGCGATGCGGAAATTACGCTGGAAGCAAATCCGGGCACTTTTGAAGTGGAAAAATTTCGTGGATTCAGGGAGGCCGGAGTGAACCGGTTGTCTATTGGTATTCAGAGTTTTAATGCTAAGCATTTGAAAGAATTAGGCCGTATACACGACGACCAACAGGCGCGTAAAGCGGTAGAAATAGCCCACCAGTTTTTTGATAATTTCAATCTGGACATCATGTATGCATTGCCAGGGCAATCGCTGCGGGAAGCTGAGCAAGATATGGAACAAGCCATTGCATTTGCTCCACCACATCTCTCTGCTTACCACCTGACGCTTGAACCCAATACGCTTTTTTACCGTCAGCCACCCCAGTTGCCGGATGATGACTTGTCTGCCGAAATGCAGATCATGATTGAAGAAAGGTTGGGGCATGCTGAATATGAACATTATGAAACTTCGGCGTTTGCTTTGAAAGGTAATCAATGTCGGCATAATCTGAATTATTGGCAGTTTGGCGATTATGTCGGTATAGGCGCAGGTGCTCATAGCAAAATCAGTTTGCCCGATAAGGTATTGCGCCAGATGCGCTATAAGCAGCCAAAAGCCTATATGGATAGCGTGCAGAATGGTGCGCCTGTGCAAGAGGAGCACCCGGTATTGCGCAAGGATATGGGATTTGAGTTCATGATGAACGCACTGCGATTAACGGGCGGGTTTCCTTTAGCGCTTTTTCAGGAGCGTACTGGATTGCCTGTTAAAGTAATCGAAAAACAATTGGTTGAAGCAGAAAAGCGTGGCCTGATAGTACGTGATCACTCACGTATCGCCCCTACACCTGTTGGGGAGCGATTTCTTAATGATTTGCTGACGATATTTCTTCCCGGTGATGAATTCAATGCTTGACACATACATACCGGTTGGTATCTAATTTGAACATGAAAGTAAAGCAACGTGATTTAACACGTGAAAAGTTATTGCAGTCCGCTTTTTGTGAGATGCATCGTCAAGGCTATCAGGCAGCCAGTGTTTCCAATATTCTGGAAGATACTGCACTCACCAAAGGGGCGTTTTACCATCACTTTCCTACCAAGCAGGCGCTGGGCCTTGCAGTAGTGGAAGAAGTGATTGGTCCGCGACTTGATTCCATGATATTTACGCCTTTACGAGAGAGCAGGCACCCGGTTGAAACATTGCTGGATATTATTTCCGGGATAGATAAAAAGATCGCACCGGATTTCATTATGTTAGGTTGCCCGTTAAACAACCTGATGCAGGAAATGAGTCCTCTTGACCCTGTATTTAAAGAAAAGTTGAACGCAGTAATCAATCAGTGGCGGCTTACCGTGACTGAAGCGCTTGAAATGGGACAAAAACAGGGCGTGATTAAGGCTGAAATAGATTGTAATGCCGCTGCGCTGTTTGTTGTATCGGCTTGGGAAGGGTGTATCGGAATTGCTAAATCATTGCAATCCATAGAGACGTTTAAGCTTTGCATGAATCAGTTACATGGATATGTGCAAGGCCTGATGGTGGTAAAGAAGTAGCAGGTCGGTTGTCGTTTAGAGGCAAAAGTTGCAGATGTTTATTTTTTACATACATACCAAACGGTTGGTATTAAAGGAGAATGAAATGGCAATGATTCAGACAATATCCCCAGAAAAAGCGGGTGGTAAAGTGGCGCACATTTACGGACAAATTCATGAGGTGATTGGCAGGGTGCCGAATGGGATGCAGTTGTTTAGTAGCAGCCCGGATCTTTTAGAGCAGCAGTGGCAAAACATGGGCTATTACATGCAACATCCCACGTTAAGCTTTCCATTGCTGGCTATGGTCCGAATGTTGGTCTCCCAGGACAATCAATGTGAGTACTGTGTAGGGATGAACGAGAATATGTTAATTAATATGGCTGGATTATCTATTGATCAAGTCATGGCAACAAAACAGAATCCCCAGAATGCGCCATTAGAAGAGAAAGATAAAGCTATGCTTTTATTTGTTTTGAAAGCAACTCAAAATCCGAAAAGTGTTCAATCAACGGATCTGGACAAGCTTAAAACGCTGGGATGGGCTGAAAGCGAAATCATGGATGCGGTGTTCCATGGGGCACGAAATATCGCTATAGATGTGGTGTTTAATACATTCAAAATTGAAAATGATCTTTAAGGAGTGAGTGAAATGAACTACGATAAAGAACTGGATGCACGGGGATTAAACTGTCCCCTGCCGATTTTACGGAGCAAGAAAGCTTTAAATGAATTGGTGGCGGGGCAAGTATTGAAAATTATGGCAACGGATCCTGGTGCAATTAAAGATTTTCAGGCATTTGCTAAACAAACGGGCAATGAACTTTTGTCATCTGCAGAGGCAGGTTCAGAGTACACATTTTTCATGAAAAAGAAATAAACAAAGAAGCGACAGCAAATTGAAAGAGCGTTTGTTGTCGCTACCATTCTACCTAAAAGTGAGGAAAAAATATGGATGTATCCGCAGCAATAACACAACGTCGTTCAGTGAAAGCGTACGATCCTGAACATAAAATGACGGAAGATGAAATAACAAAATTACTGTCACTGGCTATCTTATCCCCTAGTGCATTCAATATTCAGAACTGGCGTTTTGTACAGGTAAGCGATCCTGCGCTTAGGCAGGAAATCCGGAAAGCAGCCTGGGATCAGGCGCAGGTAACAGATGCATCATTGTTATTGGTGATATGCGCAGATCTGAAATCATGGGAGAAAGATACCGCACGCTATTGGCGCAATGCGCCCCAGCCAGTTCAGGAATTTATGGTGCCGGCCATTACCCAATACTATTCGGGAAGGGAGCAAGTACAAAGAGATGAAGCTATGCGTTCATGCGGCATAGCGGCGATGGCAATGATGCTGGAAGCACAGGAAATGGGATATGCATGCTGCCCCATGGATGGTTTTGATTTTGATGCGGTAGGTAAGTTGGTCCATCTACCTGAAGACCATGTGGTAACGATGATGTTGGCGATTGGCAAAGGAATGAAAGAACCCTGGCCCAGGGGTGGTCAGCTGCCGTTGCAGGAAGTCATCATTAACAATCGATTCTGAGAAAAAGGTAGCTTTTAACGATTATGGCAGCAGGGTCTATAGCGTTTATGCTCAAAGTGAACGCTATAGACGTGACTAAATGAGGTATGTTTCTGAACTAAATATAAGATTTTTGTGCGCGTCTTCTTCCCGGCTTCTTTTTCAGGATAATGACGCCTTTGATCGCATCCAGGCCAGAAATTTCCAGTACCGGAAATAAATCGTTTAATGGTTTAAGAAACCATCGCTCTTCTGAAATCACCACCTGACGGAAAATAGGTTCATCATTGTGCATGGCAATCACGTAAGAACCATCATGAACAAGCCCGCCGGGTTCAATCACGATAATCTCACCCTCTTCAAATTCGGGTAGCATGCTGTCGCCCAGCACCATCAGAGCAAACGGTTCGCCCCCGCCACAATCGGTACCCGCTTCGTCAGCAGAGATGGGAATAATTTTTGGTGAAGACATTATTTGATTCCTTTCATGTATTCATCTGTAAAGAATAGAATGCTATTTATTTGCGTTTAAAGACAAGATCCCACACACCGTGACCTAACCGCAAACCCCGTTGTTCAAATTTAGTGAGGGGGCGGTATTCAGGTTTTGGCGCATAGTCATCAGCCGTATTGATCAGATTAGGCTCGTTATTAAGTACTTCAAGTACTTGTTCTGCGTAATCCTGCCAATCGGTGGCGACATGCAGATATCCACCAGGCTTGAGACGGTCACAAAGCAAAGAAACAAAGTCGGCCTGGATCAGCCGGCGCTTATTATGGCGCTTTTTATGCCAAGGGTCAGGAAAGAAAATATGCACACCATCCAGCGTTGCAGGTGCAATCATGTTTTTGAGCACCTCTACGGCATCATGTTGAATGAGGCGAATATTGGTCAGCCCTAATTCCTCAATCTGTTTCAGCAGGCTGCCTACCCCGGGCATGTGAACTTCAACACCCAGGTAATCATTCTCAGGGTGGTGTTGTGCAATGTGCGCTGTGGGCTCCCCCATGCCAAAACCTATCTCGAGTATCTTGGGTGCGGTTCTGCCGAAGGCTTGCGTCAGATCAACGGTTGTTTCCGAATACGTTAGTCCAAATGCAGGCATAAGCGTATCAAACGAGCGTTGTTGCGCATTGGATACACGGCCTTGGCGAAGGACAAAGCTGCGAATAGGGCGATGTTGGGTAGTCATGGTTTTAAATAAATTCGAACAGAAACGCTATTCTACAGAAGTCTTGAGTTATTTGGCAGTAATAGGCTTGTTATCCGCTGATTATATAAGTATATTTGACTAAACATTCCAATCATGGGGTGTGATGTCCTGAATGATAATAATGCATAAAGCGAAATCGGAAAACTTGCATGGTAATTGAGAAAGTTAAGGGGCAGCCGAGCCAGGATCATCGTCGCATTGACTTTATTGGCGGGCTGATACTGGTGCTGTTAACCATCCTGACGGGGTTTGCTGTATATGGCATGATGATGCAACTGACTGAATCAATTCTGGGCAAGAGTCTTGAAACGTCTTTGCAAAATAAAGTTTATCTATTTGAGAAACAGATAACTGAAGGGGTGGGCAGTACCAATCTCATAGCAACCCGCCCTTTTTTGATTGAAAGCCTTCAGCAAATTGCTTTGAATCCTCAGGATGAAAAAGCACTTAAAGCATTGCAGCGCGCAGCAAAATCTTTTTTAATTAATGAAGTTACCGGCATCGTTTTTACAGATATAAATGGAAAAGAAGTAGTCCGTGCCGGGCAATTCTCACAAAATCCTGAGTTAAATATACCGTTAAATACTGCCTACCCTTCATCTTTATTATGGGAAGGTAAAATCATTCAACGCACGACAGCAGAAATAAAAGATGCAACCGGGCGCATTTTTGGTACGGTAAGCGTGGAAACAGTCAGCCCGTTGCTGATGCAATTGCTAAACGAAGCTAGCGTGCTGGGGGCGTCGTATGAACTTGCAATATGCGCTCCTTTACAGCAGGAAATGCAATGCTTGCCTTCGACATTATTTAACAAAATACTAAAGCGATTCCCCAGAGTGTTGAATGGAAGAGCTTTGCCAATGGATTACGCTTTGAAAGGTAAATCCGGGATTATTTTTGCGAAGGATTACCGAAAAGAAAATGTGGTGGCAGCCTATGCACCGTTAGGTAAGATTGGTATAGGAATGGTACTGAAGGTGGACCAGGCAGAGCTGTTCCAACCGGTTACACAGCAACTCAAATATGTCATTCCGCTTCTCGTGTTTATGGTGATGGTGGGTATTTTAATGTTGCGCTGGCTTGTTTCCCCGCTGGTGCAAAGACTTTCCAAATCGGAGCAGAAAGCGCGTGAGGTGAATGCTTCATTACTGGATAGCGAGACCCGAATTCGTGGAATTGTAGATAGTGTAGATGTGGGGATTGTCACAGTAAACAATGAAGGCTTAATAGAAACGTTTAACCCGGCTGCTGAACGTATTTTTGGTTATGCAAAAGATGAGATTGCAGAGCAACATATTACTAACCTGCTACCTGAGTGGAAAGAGGGTACGCTAAACCATAATAGCGAAAGCAAGGATGGAGAGTCTGGTGATGAGGCCAGCGAAATCGAAGGCTTACGTAAAGATGGCACGAAGTTTCCGCTGGAATATAAGGCAAGTAGTGTGCTTATTGCTTCGCAGCGAGTTTTCATAGTTTCGGTCATGGATATCACGGCTCGTAAGGAGTCCGAGAAACGAATTTTATTCCTGGCGAATCATGACGCATTAACAGGATTGCCGAATCGTACTTTACTCCAGGACCGAATTCAGCAGACGATATGTCAAGCCTTGAGAAGCCGGGGAAAATCGGCTGTACTTTTTATTGACCTTGATAATTTTAAAACCATTAATGACTCCCTTGGGCACGATGTAGGCGACGGTTTGTTAGTGGCCGTTTCAGAACGATTTGTTTCCTGCCTTCGCAGCGAAGATACGGTGGCTCGCCAAGGGGGTGACGAATTTGTGGTGGTGCTTCATAGTGTTGCAAATGTTCAGGATGCGGGGGTTGCGGCGCAGAAGTTGCTGGATGTGTTGAAAGCACCTTGTATGGTAAAAGGGCATGAATTGAGTGTTGGTGCCAGCATTGGTATAGCGACTTTCCCTGATGATGGTGATGATGAAGTAGAGCTGCTGAAAAAGAGTGATATCGCTATGTATCATGCAAAAGAAACGGGTAGAAATAACTACCGTTTCTTTGAAGATGAAATGGGGCAACCGGGGGAGGAAGAGTGGACTCCGATGATTTAAAAAGAGGGGCTCCCACTCTCCTTCAGCGTTTGAATCTGGAGAGCAGGGTAGTTTGAATGGAATTTAATTTCATGCCGCTTTGTTTGTGCCGCTTATCATGCCGGTGGTAGGTGAGCTTGGGCTGGCAGAATAAAGTTTTTTCGGCATACGGCCTGCCAGATAAGCTTCTCGACCTGCCTGAACCGCCTTGTTCATGGCAGAGGCCATGAGTACCGGGTTTTGTGCGGCTGCTATGGCAGTGTTCATGAGTACGCCAGCGCAGCCCAGTTCCATGGCAATGGCAGCATCCGAAGCAGTACCTACTCCAGCATCAACAATCACTGGGATTTTTGCGTTTTCAATGATGATCTGCAAATTCCATGGATTCAGAATACCCATTCCAGAGCCGATCAGCGAAGCCAATGGCATCACAGCAACGCAGCCCATATCTTCCAGTTGCTTGGCTATGATCGGGTCGTCGCTGGTATAAACCATGACTTTAAATCCATCTTTGATCAAGGTTTCAGCTGCCTTGATGGTTTCTACTACGTTTGGATAAAGCGTATGCGGGTCACCCAGTACTTCCAGTTTGACCAGATCATGCCCATCAAGTAGTTCACGCGCTAAACGCAGCGTCCGCACAGCATCATCCGCAGAGTAGCAGCCAGCGGTATTCGGCAGATAGGTATATTTTGAAGGGGGTACCGCATCCAGCAGGCTGGGTTCATTGGCGTTCTGCCCGATATTGGTACGGCGGATAGCCACCGTCACAATTTCTGCTCCGCTGGCTTCAATGGCCTTGCGGGTTTCGTCAAAGTCTTTATATTTGCCGGTACCTACCAGTAAGCGTGATTGGTAAGTTTTGCCTGCTATAACGAGTTGGTCCATGTTGATCCTGATAATTAACGTTGATCTGCGGGGTGAATAAGATTGATTTGGACTGGAAAACTAACCGCCACCTACTGCAACCACAATCTCCAGCTGGTCGCCTGAAGCAAGCTGCACTTCTCCAAATTGGCTGCGTGGGACGATCTCACCATTGCGCTCGATAGCAACGCGTTTACCCACCAGATCCATTTGTTCCAGCAATTGAGACATGTTCAGGTTTTGCTGGAAAGTATGTTGTGTGCCATTAACGGTTAATTCAATCAACTTCAGTTACTCGCGGAATCGATAAAATAATAAACAGATTTCATTTTACCATGTGGCAGAAGTGCAAAGATAGAACGAAACTGCAGCAAAGCATTTACCCGTGCCGGACTTTTATTTCGATTTGCCCGGAATCAATAGAAAATGGTAAGTGTCTATCGCATGGTGAGTGGTTTTGTCATGTCATTATAAGTATGGCAGTTGAGTAAAGGCAGGAACCAACGTAAAATTACCGGAAACGCGGGTGTAGTTCAATGGTAGAACGGCAGCTTCCCAAGCTGCATACGAGGGTTCGATTCCCTTCACCCGCTCCACTCATCTCTTACCGTAATCGCTACTATATTGAAAGTAGTCATCAGATTAATTACTCGATTTTTCGCAATTCAGGAAACTAAATGAATAAAACGCTGAAATATATCCTGATCACGGTTGTTTCTCTGGCCGTTATTTTTGCGTTGCTACTGGTCACTGTCGCGTTTGTGGTTAACCCTAACGACTATAAGCCATTAATCGTGAAAATGGTTCAAGAGAAAAAACAGCGCACGTTAACATTGGCAGGGGATATTAAATTAGCTTTGTTTCCCAAGCTGGGACTTAATCTGGGTAAGGTATCCCTGAGTGAGCATAACGGGACAGCGGAGTTTGCTGCAGTTGATGGCGTAAAGCTTTATGTTGAATGGTTGCCATTGTTGAAAAAGTCACTGGTGGTTGATCATGTAACCGTAGATGGTGCACGGGCGAAACTGGTGCGTTTCAAGGATGGCACGACCAATATTGATGATCTGATAAAAAAAGAAGAGGAATCAGAGCAGCTGAAGTTTGATATTGATGGCGTAAAAATTTCAAATAGTACATTTTCATTCGATGATCAGATGGAAGGACGCAAGCTTTCAGTCAGTGAATTTGGCATGAGAAGCGGGCGCCTGAGAGATGCAACTAAGACTGACATTTCACTGGATTTCAATGGTCAGATGGATAAGCCACAAGTTAAGGCCCATGTAAAACTGGATACCGGACTGTTATTTGAGCTGGAGAAAAAGCATTACGCAATGGACGGCCTGGATTTGAATATAAAAGGTGACGCTGCCGGATTTTCTAACCTTGATATTGGCTTGAAAGGCGATGTGGATGCAAAGCCAGAAACGGCAGAATTCATAGCGAAAGGACTTAAATCAACAATCAGTGGTATGCGTGGTAGCGACAAAATTAAGTTGAAACTGGATGCTCCTAAAATCGAGTTGACCAAAGAAAAGGTGTTTAGCGATAAAATCACGCTGGAAACCAATATAGAACAGGTTAAAGGCGCTATTAAAGCAGTGCTGACTGTGGCTGCTATGGAAGGGACTGGAAAAGCTTTCAAGGCCGCGAACATTGAGTTGGATGTGGATGGCAAACAGGGCGAAAATGCCATCAAAGGTAAATTGACGAGCCCATTTGCAGGTAATATGGACACGCAGCGATTTGACCTGGCAAAGCTGGTGGCAAATCTGACTGTCAGTAATCCGAAGTTACCCAAAGGGCAAATGGTCGTGGCCTTGTACGGAGACGCACATGCTGATTTAAAGAAACAGGATGTTGCGCTTAATATGACAAGCAAACTGGATGATAGCAACATTCAGGCCAAGCTGGGCATGACTCAGTTTGCATCTCCAGCCTACCGCTTTGACGTGGCAATTGATCAACTGGATGTAGATCGCTATTTACCCAAGGAAGCAAAGCCAAAAACAGCTGAGCCAGAAAAGCCAATGGATCTGTCTGCGCTTAAAACGCTGAATGCTACTGGAAGCCTACGAGTCGGGACGCTTAAAGTGTCCAATATCAAATCCAGTAATGTCCGGTTGGATGTGAAAGCCGTAGGTGGCAAACTGGATGTGAAACCGCTTTCGGCCAATCTGTATCAGGGCAGCATGGATGGAGCGGTGAGTGTAGTTGCAAAAGACACCCCTCAGTTTACGGTAAAACAGAATTTGCGAGGTGTAAGCGTCGGGCCTTTGCTGAAAGACCTGACAGACAAAGATATGCTGGAAGGTAGAGGTACTGTCTCAATGGATGTGGCAGCTTCGGGAGCGACAGTCAGTGCCATGAAAAAATCATTAAGCGGGAATGCGTCAATGAATCTTGTCGATGGCGCAATTAAAGGGATCAATGTGGCGGCAACATTACGCAATGCAAAAGCAAAGCTGGGTGCGTTGAAAGGTGAACAGACACAGGCGGCCAATGCAGCTGAAAAAACCGATTTTTCTGAATTGAAGGCGAGTTTTAATATTCGCAATGGCATTGCCCACAATAATGATCTGTTCATGAAATCTCCTTTATTGCGCCTGGGGGGTGATGGTGATATCAATATTGGCCAAAGCAGTATCAATTATCTGGCAAAGGCGACTGTGGTCGGTTCACTTGAAGGTCAGGGCGGGGCAGACTCTGGTGCATTACGGGGCATTACTGTGCCGGTGCGTTTGTCTGGCCCATTTGATGCCCTGAAATACAATATTGATTTTAATGCGTTGGCATCAGAAGCAGTCAAAGCCAAGGTGGAAGAGAAAAAGGAAGAAATTAAAACAAAGTTGCAAGATGAGTTGAAAGGCCAGCTGAAAGGACTGTTTGGCCGGTAAGCCACTTATTTGTATGCACGAATTCTCCAGTAGCATTATTGCATGGCAAAAGCTGCACGGCCGCCATGATCTACCTTGGCAGAAAACCCGCGACCCCTATCGCGTATGGCTTTCAGAAATCATGTTGCAACAAACCCAGGTGGGCACGGTTATTCCTTATTATGCCCGCTTTCTGGAACGCTTTCCTGATATAGCCCATCTTGCAGATGCAGATGAGGATGTTGTATTACAGCATTGGAGTGGTTTAGGATATTACTCGCGCGCGCGTAATTTGCACCGCGCTGCCAAAGCCATTGCCGAACAGCACCAAGGGCAATTTCCTCACCATTTTGAGCAAATCATCGCGCTGCCCGGAATTGGGCGCTCCACTGCTGCAGCAATCAGCGCCTTTGCCTTCGGCAAGCGTTTTGCCATCCTGGATGGTAACGTCAAGCGGGTGCTGGCGCGTTACTTTGGGGTTGAAGGCTATCCCGGCGAAAAAAAAATCGAAAACAATTTGTGGAAAATAGCCGAGTCCATTCTTCCCTCATCTGATATTGAAGTGTATACCCAGGCTGTGATGGATTTAGGTGCGAGTATTTGCTCCCGCAGTCGCCCGGAATGTCCGGTATGTCCCCTGCAAAAAAGTTGCGTCGCTTTTCGCGATCAGCGGGTTGCTGAATTACCTACGCGCAAACAAAAAAAAGCCATACCGACTAAGCAAATCGGGATGCTGATGATGATTCACAACGACGAATTGTTTCTGGAAAAACGACCATCAAAAGGTATTTGGGGTGGGTTATGGAGCTTCCCGGAAATGGCTGTGGGTGAAGTTGCCGAAAAATTCAGTCACGAACAGTTCAAGGTTTCAGTGCAAAGCACAGAGACTTTACCCATTCTTGAACATACGTTTACCCATTACAAATTGCTGATTTCCCCCCACTTGTTGCACCTCGGTAAACTGTCAAACAAGGGTGCACTTCCTAACGGACTGTGGTTGTCAATTGATGATGCAGTAGATGCGGCAATTCCCGCTCCTGTACGCAAGTTGTTGTTGCAGATTAAGGGGGGAGGGATTTAACGCGTATACATATATGCGACCCCCTCCTCGGTAATGCAAAGGGGGTGTCTGAGAGGCTAGTTAATATAAATATCATTTTTGTTATAACGTGGAAGATTTTTGCCACGATTTCGGATTTTTTCTTCCCGGTTTTCTCGATCTAGTTCCTCAATTCTTTTGGCTTCTTCTTGCTGTGCCTTCACAATGTTTTCAGCGCTATTATTGCAATATATTTCATGTCGTTTATTGCAGTCATCTACAATTTTTTTGTCTCTTGCCGTTATCATTTTTTCTTCTCTGATGGCATTTGCTTTTGCTGATGCCTCATCTTTTTCTTTTTGGTCTCGCAGCGTAATTTCCTGTTTTATTTGAGACGCTGCCTGGTGGCAGCGTGGGTCGGCACAACTGTATTCCAGCCCTTTTTCAATCCGGTCACGTAAGCATCTAGAGTTGCAACAAAATACTTTTTTGTCTCTGGTAAATGAGTCGCCATGTTCACAACTTTCTGTCAGTGGTTCGTTTGGCGTCATAGATGTTACGGCCTCAGGTTTATTAGCGGGCGCTGTATTTATTTTCATAACTTTTGTTGGTGTTTGTGCTTCAGGTTTGGTTTGCGAATAGTGAACGCCTCCCTGAGCGTCTGTGTATTTATATATTTCAGCCCAAACATTGTTGTTAGAAATAAGCATGAATAAAGCGCCCATTACAATAGGGGGTAATGCAAATAATTTCTTCATATAAGGTATTCAATCAAAGTAATATAAAAGATAGAATTCAAGCGCATACAAAATAGTTTGAGTTTAGAGCAGTATTGTCCACGGAATTCTAACTTAGCGTTTTATGTTATGGTGACAGTTAGAATAACGTCATTTTTAAAGTCATAATGTACTGGCGGCAATGAGCTGTCAAGCCGCACACTCCAACCAAAATTTGGGAAAGACCAATTTGCTCAAAAACCGTTTCCCATGCATCCTATAATTAGAAAATGCTGAAGTAGCATATGAGTGACAGTTTTATCCTGTTTGTTGTCATTAATGGAGTGGACAATGTTTGGTTTGGCCAGCGCCTGGATTCAATTTGCAGTATGTCTTGTCTTGATAGGCTGGGGTGGCGTCAAGTTGTCTCACTACGGCGATGTGATTGCCGAGAAAACGGGTATGGGAGGGACCTGGATTGGCCTGATTCTCATGGCGACGGTGACTTCACTGCCTGAACTGGTTACCGGGGTGAGTGCGGTTGGCTTTGCCAATACACCAGATATTGCAGTAGGTGATGTCTTGGGTAGTTGTGTGTTTAATTTGCTGATTATTGTGGTGCTGGACTTTCTTTACCGCAAGGAATCTGTTTATACCCGTGCTAGCCAGGGGCACGTACTTTCGGCGGGTTTTGGTGTGTTGTTGATTGGCTTTGCGGGCTTCAATATGTTGCTATCTGCCAACGGTAACATGCCGTCATTCTGGCATGTTGGTGTCTATACACCGATTATTATTCTGATCTACGCAGTGGCTATGCGCACGGTGTTTCGTTACGAGCGTGAACATATGAGTGCGGCTGTGGAAGGTGCGGCTGAACGGTACCCTGGTCTGACGCTTAAACAAGCGAGTTTACGCTACGCCGGTGCTGCCGGTATGGTGGTGGCGGCAGCATTATGGCTGCCATTCGTGGGTAAAACGATTGCTACGTTAATGGAGTGGCATGAGAGTTTTGTGGGAACCCTTTTTGTTGCATTTGCAACTTCTGTGCCGGAGCTGGCTGTCACGATAGGCGCATTACGCATAGGTGCCATTGATATGGCCATCGGCAATGTGCTGGGAAGCAACCTCTTCGATATATTGATTCTGGCGATAGACGATATTTTGTACCTGCCTGGTCCGCTGCTTTCCCATACATCACAGTCCCATGCGGTAACGGCGCTTTCTGCCATGATGATGACGGGCGTGGCGATCATCGGGTTGCTTTACAGGCCTAAAGCCCGGGTTTTTAAAACGGTTGGCTGGGCCAGCCTGTTCTTGTTTTCACTCTACCTGCTGAATACGTATGTGATTTATCTTTACGCTAATTAATCGGCAAGGATTTGTGTTACTGAATGGAAAATCCATGCAGTAGCAATGAAAGAATTTTGAGGTAAGTTGCGCTTATGATAAATCAGCCATCACACATCAAATCTCACCCATCACCTTCCTGGCATGATATGTCGGTAGAGGATGCCGCCCGCAAACTTAAAACCCATGCCCAATCGGGCTTATCTGCTGCAGAGGCTGAAGACCGATTACAGCAGCATGGACCCAATGTACTGCAAGAAAAACCTAAACGTAGCCTGCTGCGCATGATCGTCGACCAGTTTTCGGATTTCATGATTCTGGTGCTGATTGGTGCTGCCGTTATTTCCGGCATGATCGGTGATGTAAAAGATACGATAGCCATTGTCGTCATTGTTTTTCTGAATGCAGTCATTGGCTTTGTGCAGGAATTCCGCGCAGAGCGCGCGATGGCAGCGTTGCATGCAATGTCTGCGGTAAGTGCAAAGGTGTTGCGGGATGGTGTGCCGCTGGAATTACCTGCCAGCGAGATTGTGCCGGGCGATGTCGTGATGCTGGAAGCAGGAAATATCGTCCCTGCAGATTTACGGTTACTGGAAGTTGCGCAACTCAAGGTTGATGAAGCTGCGTTGACCGGTGAGTCGATGACGGTCGAAAAACATATCGCCACGCTGGATGAAAAATTGTTACCCCTGGGTGACCGTAAAAATCTTGCCTATAAAGGCACGATAGTCACTTACGGACGGGGGTTGGGCATAGCAGTGGCAACCGGGATGGATTCCGAACTCGGTAAAATTGCGGCTTCGTTACAAGGCGCAGGAGAAATCAAAACCCCTTTGCAAAAACGGCTGGCGAAATTTGGCAAGCGACTTGCACTGGTTGTATTGGCAATTTGTGCCATTGTGTTTGTCGTGGGGGTTATGCGCGGTGAATCACCAGTGCTCATGTTTCTTACGGCAATCAGTCTGGCGGTAGCCGCTATTCCTGAAGCGTTGCCTGCAGTTGTGACTATTTCGCTTGCTTTGGGTGCGCGTAAAATGGTGAAGCAGCATGCGTTGGTTCGCCGATTGCCTGCGGTGGAAACGCTGGGCTCCGTGACTTATATTTGTACCGATAAAACCGGCACGCTGACCCAGAACAAGATGCAAGTGGAAGAAATGTTTGTCGATGGCCAGTTGTTGCGTGAATGGAAAGACCAGGCGCACAGTAAAGTCGGGTCGCTGCTGTTAAAAGCCTTGGCATTAAGCAATGATGCGAGTCATGGGCGACATGGGAAACCCAGTGGTGACCCGACCGAAGTGGCCTTGTATGTTGCTGCACTGGATGCAGGATTTGAAAAAGCAGTGTTGGAAGTAGATTCACCGCGTTTGCTGGAACTGCCTTTTGATTCTGATCGTAAACGTATGACCACTTTCCACCAGGAGAAGCAGGGCGCAGTCTCTTTTACCAAAGGTGCGCCAGAAAGTGTGCTTCCACGCTGCGCAGGGATGTTGACTTCCGAAGGTGAAATGGTATTTTCAGTAACTGAAATGTTGGAAGCTGCCGAGCGTATGGCAGCTGATGGGCTGCGCGTGCTGGCCGTTGCTTACCGGATTTGGCCTGAACTGCCGAGTGTCGATCAGGCAGAGGAAATAGAAAGTAATCTGGTATTGCTTGGCTTGATCGGCATGATGGACCCGCCCCGACATGAAGCGAAAGAAGCCGTTACCATGTGCCAGACAGCAGGTATTGTCCCGGTGATGATTACCGGCGACCACCCCGCCACCGCAAGAGCCATTGCCACAAGATTGGGCATCATTTCCGATGGCGGTAAAGTCATCACTGGCCCTGCACTTTCTCAGCTCACGCTGGCAGAGTTTGAAACGCAAGTGCTTGATATTCGTGTTTACGCACGGGTTGACCCTCAGCAAAAAATCGAGATTGTGCGTGCCCTGCAGGATAAAGGGGAGTTTGTCGCGATGACAGGGGATGGCGTGAATGACGCCCCCGCATTAAAGCGTGCGGACATTGGCATAGCCATGGGTAAAGGCGGAACGGACGTCGCTCGCGAAGCTTCTGCTCTGGTGCTGCTGGACGATAATTTCACCACCATCGTGCATGCAATACGTGAAGGTCGGCGTATTTTCGACAATATCCGTAAATTCATCAAATACACCATGACCAGTAACGCAGGTGAGGTGTGGACTATTTTTCTTGCGCCATTTTTGGGCTTGCCGATTCCGTTGCTGCCCATTCATATTCTATGGATTAATCTGGTGACTGACGGGTTGCCAGGGCTTGCTTTGACAGCAGAGCCGGCAGAAAAAGGTATTATGCGGCGCAAACCACGCCCGCCTCAGGAGAGTATTTTTGCCCATGGGATGTGGCAACATATGTTGTGGGTGGGATTACTGATGGGGGGCGTTTCGCTGGTTACCCAAGCCTGGGCAATTCATACCGGTTCTGCCCATTGGCAGACCATGGTATTTACGGTGTTATGTTTATCGCAGATGGGGCATGTAATGGTCATTCGTTCTGAAAAAGAATCCCTGTTTAAACAAGGCATTTTTTCTAATCCTTTGTTGTTGGGTGCAGTAGTGCTCACTTTTGCTCTGCAGATGGCAACTATTTATGTCCCCTTTTTGCAGCCAATATTTAAAACTGAAGCACTGGATGCCTACGAACTTGGATTATGCCTGGCTTTATCATTTGTCGTGTTTTTGGCGGTGGAAATGGAGAAATGGTTGGTACGAAAAGGTGTCCTGTACCGGAATGGGGTAGAATAAACCCATGTGGATCGATACCCATTGCCATCTCGATGCAGCTGAGTTTGAAGCTGATCGCGATACCGTGATGCAAACCGCCCTCGCTAATGGCGTGGAAAAGATTGTGATTCCCGCCGTGGAGCAAGCTAATTTCAAGGCAGTGCTGGAAGTGTGCCAACGTTATCCTCAATGTATGCCGGCATTGGGTATGCACCCCATGTATATCCATAAGCATCGTCCGGAACATCTGCAATTATTGCGTGATGCAATAGCGCAGTTTAAGCCCGTAGCAGTGGGTGAAATTGGGTTGGATTTTTTTGTGCCGGACCTTGATCCAGCAATTCAGGAACATTACTTTGTAGAGCAGCTTAAAATTGCAAAAGAATTTGATTTGCCTGTGCTGCTCCACGTGCGCAGGGCAAATGATCAGATTTTGAAGCAATTGCGCCGTTATCGTGTTAAAGGCGGCATCGCCCATGCTTTCAATGGCAGTCAACAGCAAGCAAACGAACTTATCAAGCTGGGTTTCAAGTTGGGATTTGGCGGGACTATCACCTATTCGCGTGCTTTGAATTTGCGCAGATTAGTTGTGGATTTACCCATAGAGGCCATAGTGCTGGAAACAGACGCACCAGATATGCCCCCCAGCTTTGCCTACAAACAACGTAATAGCCCTGAATATTTGCCGCAAATTGCGTTAGAAATAGCTACCCTGCGGGAAATGGAATTAGCTGAATTTGCGGCTATGACATTGCGTAATGCCTGCGAAGTGCTTGGGTTAACCAATTGATGATAAGGCTACGCAACAAAGTATGCTTGCTTACCCATGATGACTTGCCTAGGGGGCTTCAATGAGCGCTTTTGAATTAGCCAATACTGGAGTTGCGCAACCGTGTTACGTATTCATGAATTAATCGATTACCGCCCCACCAAGGTGACAAAGTATCTATTGGTAGCGGTTATCATCGCGCTGGTTTTTCTGGTTGGCTATATCCATGAGATAACCGGCGCCAAGATCGAAATGCATTCTTTTTATATGATTCCGGTTGTGATTGCTACCTGGTACATTGGGTTATTTGCTGGCGTACTGGTGGTGGTAATCAGTTCTTTAGACTGGTTGGGTGTGGAAGCAATGAAAAATACTCATGGGATGCTTACATGGGAAATGCTTGTCAGTGAATCGATTCGGGTAACGATTTTATTGATGCTGGTTTTTGTGCTGACTAAACTGCGTTTAGCACTGAAACGAGAATCAGAGCTTGCAAGGAGAGATGTGTTAACCAAGTTGGCGAACCGGCGTGCTTTCTTTGAAGCAGCGAATATAGAATTAGCACGGGCAAAACGCTATGGATACCCTTTGACAGCTATCATGATTGATCTGGATAACTTCAAGCTGGTAAATGATGAACAAGGCCATGAGGTGGGTGACGTATTGTTGTCTTATGTAGCGAATATTCTGAATAGTAATATCCGTTCGTCGGATTTTGCTGGAAGATTGGGAGGGGATGAATTTGTGATTTTACTACCTGAAACCGGTGAAGATTCAGCAGAGGTCATCGCTAAAAAATTACAAAATGAATTGCTGGCTGGTATGAAATTGCATCAATGGCCGGTGACCTTCAGTATTGGTGTGGCGACCTTTGTCTTGTCGCCAAAAGATGTAGGGGAAATGCTGAAATGTGCGGACAGATTGATGTATGAAGTTAAGCAAGGTGGCAAAAATCAGGTGAAGTGCGCAACAATTCAAGGAAATTCCCTTTTGCCCAAAAAAGAAACTAACCAAGAAATATAGCCTGCTTTCCAATTGCTTTTAATGGGGTTGCAAATTCTGCTTTGCAACCCCTTTTTGGCTTAAGCTTTTTACTTTTGTGTGAAACTTGTTTTCGAATCGTTTGGCAGATTAATACGGTGGTTTTTTTGAGGATTTGGAAGTGGATTTTTCAATCACACCCGCTGCCCATTCTCTGCCACCCAAACCGAAGGCTAAAGCCAAAGCCAGGCAGATTGAACCAAACAAAATAATGAAAGCGGCAGTGATTAATTGTGTGCCGATATTCAGTTGCTCAAGCGCCACGAATACAGCAAAAATCTGTACTGCGTATTCTGCAATGGTACTGATCGTCAGCGAACCATTTACACCCAGATTGTTAAGCCAGGCAAAGATCAAACGATTGATGAATCGCGCCAGTAAAGTACCAAACACCAAAACCAGAATGGCCACGATAATATTAGGCAGATACAGGGCTATCTGGTTGAAAAGGGAAGCAACGGCTTGTAAGCCCAGACTGTTTGATGTGGTAACGACGACAATTAACAGCACCAGCCAATAACTTACTTCGCTGATGATGCCAGTCAATGTGATACTCATTTCTCCATGTTGCAAAAATTCTTCAATTCCTGATTTTTGTGCCAGTTTTTCGAAATGCGCTATTTGAAGAATACGGCGTACTGCGGTACGAACCAGTTTTGCCACTATCCAACCAATGAAAAGCACGGCTAAAGCGGCGAGCAGTTTTGGTGTGTAAACGGCAATTTGCTGCCAGAATGCGGCGAATGATGTAACGAACATGTCTAGTTGCTGTTGCATGGGCACTCCAGATAATGTGTTTAAGAATATTGGGTTTGAAGGTTGCGAATTCAGTTCCCTGTTTAATTATTTTCAGAGAATGAAAATTGAATGCAATGTAAAAACGATATTATAAGGCAATATTGTAAAAATACGAATAAAGGGGCAACTGTATTGATTGCATTGTTTTTGTGTTGCTTGAAAATGCCAAAAAGGTGGCTAGTGCGCTATTTTTCGTCAGCCTATACGATTTGCATCAGCATGTCAGCCGATTATTACAAGCTGATTACGAAAGAGAGCTTATCCTGCGATAGCAAATTCGGGTTGATCGGATTGGTCTACTTTATTTATTTCAATAGAGATATGGACTAACTCTTCATGAATGCTTAGCTGTTCCCTGAAGTATTCAGGTGAAGCGTCATTGATCATCGCCAGGCTGAGAATACATGCGAACTTGCCTTTTCCCACACGCCATACGTGCAAGTCACAAATTTCGGCTTTGATGGGTGATTCAGCAATCACTTCTCGTATCTCTTCCACAACAGGCGCAGTCATCTCTGCATCTAATAGTACTCGGCTAGTATCACGCAGCAGGCCGTAAGCCCATACAGATACCAATGCTGCACCCACCAGCCCCATCACGGGGTCTAACCAGCTGGCCCCCCATAATTTCCCGCCGAATAAGGCGAATATCGCCAATACAGATGTCGCCGCATCTGCAATCACATGCATATAAGCAGATCGCAGGTTTAAATCATGGTGACCATGGTGATCGTGATGGTCATGGCCGTGTGAATGATCGTGATGGTGGTGTCCGTCTTTAAGTAGCCAGGCTGAAGCGAGATTAACGAGCAGACCAACTATGGCAATCGCGATCGCCTGGTCATAGTGAATCGGGCTTGGCGCAATTAATCTTTCTATGGATTGAAAGATCATTAGACCTGCTACCATCACTAGAAAGATGGCACTCGTATATCCACCCAGTACTTCTATTTTCCATGTGCCAAAAGAAAAGCGCGGATCGTGGGCGAATTTTCTGGCAAAAACATAGGCCAAAAGCGATAGCCCCAGTGCCACAGCGTGGGAACTCATATGCCAGCCGTCTGCCAAAAGAGCCATTGAGTTGTAATACCATCCGCCAGCAATCTCGATGATCATCATTGCCGCAGTCAGCAGGGCTACACGTAAGGTGTTCTTTTCAGCGAGCGGGTTACCTTCATCGAATTTATGAGAGTGTTTCAGGCTGTCAGCGGAAAGCAGGTTCTTCATGGAAAAGTACCAAAATATTAACTTGAAATATACTATACTCCACTATACTATTAATAGTCAAAGTAAGGAGAAGGCATGTCACATACAGCTAAAGACAGAAAAAAATTACTGACTCGTGTCCGGCGCATAAAAGGTCAGGTAGAGGCCATGGAAACAGCATTGAATGAACAACCGGACTGCGCGGCAGTGCTTCAGCAGATCGCCTCGATACGGGGTGCGGTTAATGGGCTGATGGCAGAAATGTTAGAGGGGCATATTCGTGAGCACCTGGGTTTGGATGTTGTGCAGCCTGAGCAGCGACAGAAGGAATTGGAACAGGTAGTCAGTGTGATACGGTCTTATTTGAAATAGACGAAATAGCCAATTACTCAGATCATTTATTACCACATCTTGCAGTGCATTAGTTTGCTTTAACAAGCAGGATGCTAGGCATATTGATAATTGAATGGCGGTTGGTTCAATACACTCAGGTGCAACCCTAAGTGAAAGCAGGTAAACTTTACCCATGAAAACAATCCCCCCCCAGTTCGAGCGAACCCACATACTTCTTGGCGATGAAGGCATTGCCTTGCTGGCGAGTAAACACATTTTTGTAGCCGGATTAGGTGGTGTTGGCTCTTACTGTGCCGAAGCGCTGGCTCGTGCAGGAATTGGCCGACTCACTCTGGTAGATCACGACAAGATATCTACCAGCAATATCAACCGTCAATTGCCTGCGCTACTCTCTACCGTTGGGCAATCCAAAGCGGAATTGATGCAGGCGCGTATTAATGATATCAACCCGGAATGTGAGGTGGTAATACATCGTGCATTTTTGACAACGGAAAATGTGCATGACCATGTACCCCATGATGTGGATTACGTGATCGATGCGATTGATTCCCTTGCCTGCAAAGTTGCTTTGGTTGCTACCAGTGTGCAGCGAGGATTAAAAGTGGCTTCCAGTATGGGGGCGGGAAATAAATTAAACCCGGCATCTATTCAGCTGGCAGATATCAGCAAGACCAGTATGTGTCCATTAGCAAGGGTGATGCGCAAACGCTTGCAGCGTCATGGTATCAAAAAAGGAGTGCTGACAGTTTTTTCGGATGAAAAAGGCAGTGCACCACTTCCACCTGAACCGGTAGATGGGCAAGGGCGTCCACGTGCAGTCAATGGCACAATCAGTTACATGCCACCCCTTTTTGGGTTAATGCTGGCCGGCGAGGTGATTCGTCAGCTATTGCAGGTTCCAAAGTAAGATTGGGCAATGATCATTCTGCTTATTCAGCTTACTGCCAGATATCAAATGGGATGCCAGCCTTACGCATTTTGTCAGCACGTGACTCTATGAAACGCTGAAAATTTGGCTGGGTGAGATAGCTTTTACTGGCAACATAATCCAGCGATGAAGCAAGATGAAATGACTTCAGGTAAGCGTCAACCCGAAACACCTCTTTGCCTTGGGTATCAAAAAATACAATCCCGGGCGTGTATGCAACATTGAGTGCCCGCCCCCATTCCGCCTCTGTCATTTTCTTTCCGTTGGGTGTAATTAACGATTCTTTGCCAAACAGGGAAAGTCTGACCACATTGAACTGCTTTAGCAGGTCCAGCACATATTTATCTTTGAATCCCTTATTGTGCATCTCATCGCATTCAGCGCATTCTTTCTGCTCGAACAACACCATGAGCGGTTTGGTAGAAAGTTGCTGAGTGCGTTGTAAGTCATGGGGCACGGTCAGGAAGAATGGCTCGTCATGCAATTTTCCGCTGGAAGGCTCTGTTGCGGCAGTTTTGAGATAATCATGAAAGGGCGTCTGATTTTCCATGTGTTTGCCCACATAATCCAGCGCGGCGCGTAACTTATGTGGCGGATAGTAACCGTTAATACGCAAAACGACCATACCCTGCTCATCAATAAATAACAGGGTTGGGGTGAACTGTACCCGAAGGAATGCAGCAAATTCTTTCTCAGTCCGGGTTTTACCATCCAGCCAGGTGACTTCCCGATCTCCCCAAATATTCAGTGCAATCGCATCATAGTAACGATGCATTTGCGCGACGATATCTTTTTGGCTGAAATTAACCTGCATGAGCTTCGTACAGTAAGGGCAGCCATCTTGACCAAAATAAAGCATGACTCGCTTTTTTTCTGCCGCTGCTTCCTTGATATCTTTGTCCAGATCGAGAAAGGATTCTTTAAACCATGATGGAATCTCGATGGCATGAGGGCTGGGAGGTGTGGAAGGGGGCGTCTCAGCAGCAAGGGTCGGCATGCTAATCCAAAATAACACCAGCAAGGAACAAAGGCGATTTGCGATCATTATTTTATCCTCCTAAGTTCATTGAGGGCATGAATAGCAACAATAGGTAACTGTGAGTTATTGAGCTGCGTTATCTATAGCATTACGTTGTTCCTGGCTTTGGTTTTCAAGGGTTTGTTCTACACCTTTTGCCTTGTCGAGCACTTTTCTCTGGTCACCAAATAACACCGGTGCGGAGGGTGCATTGACTTGAGGAGTAGGTGGTTTGTTGGGTTTGTTTTCATCGCAGGCTGAAAGTAATAGAGAAGCGAGTATGAGCGTGAATGACCAGCGAATATTCATAAGTGTTTGCCTTGTCGTGTGATTTTATTCGGGTAGTTACAATCAAATCAGATTGTGCGAATTATTGATTACCGTTTAATCATACCTCCTTTTCCCTTTTTCTCAAGCAATTAGACGATGCGATTACGAGTAACAAGCCAGTCGGATGTAAAATTCAGACAGGTTTGACGCTCTGATGGTTGTACCAATCGCGAACAAATGTTTATAGTGGTCTTAATAGGTGAAAGAAAGAATAAGGAAAAGCAGGATTGGGTTATAAGCGAAAAGCGCGCGTGCTGTTTTTATGTAGTGGAAATGGTAGTCGGTCTCTGATGGCTTCATGTTTTGCTAATCAGTTGGGAGCAAGCTGGATGGAGGGCCGGCCTGCTGTTTTAAAAAAACAGGGCCATGATTCGGTGGCTGCAGACGTCATGCAAGAGATGGGCGTGAGCTGCGATGGTGGTGATCTGGACGAATTGAACGAAGCGCTACTTAATTGGGCTGATCTGGTTGTGCTTATGGACAAGTTAGCAGAAGCTCAGTGTCCGCCTTTACCGCACGGTGTGCAAAAACGAAGTTATTTTTTTGATGACCCTGCTGAGTTGGCTGATTCTGCAATCGGTCAGCTTGAAAGCTATCGAAAAATAAGAGACCAGATCAAGCGTCGCGTGGAAGGGATGATTGGTGGTCTCAAAATGCTGCAAAAGGCTTCTGAATGATCGCTCAGTCTGCTAGTAAACAGACTTTAGCGTACAATGAACAGGCTATAAGGGAGACGTAAAGGATGAAGAAAAAACTTACGGCAGGCATGGTGTCTGAACAGTTGGCTAAGCTCCGTAATGACTATCTGATTCGTTTGCCTGCAGAGCTGATTGCGCTGAATAGCCTTGCTGCTGGTTTGAGCGAGGGTGAGAATAAGCGTGAAAGTCTGGAAGAATTACAACACCGTCTCCATAAGCTGGCCGGTTCTGGTGGTACTTTCGGTTTTGCTGCTTTAAGCGCGCGTGCACGCAATCTGGAACAGCAGACCAAGGGGTTGCTGGCTGGTTCACTGGATGATATCGACAGGCAGACTCGACTCGCTTTTGCAGCATATGTGGCTGGTTTAGGCGAAACCATGGCAGCCGTTGATCTTCCGAAAGCTGCAGTAATTGCCGCGAACATTGATAAAGTGCCAGGCCAGAGCTACAACATCTGGTTGATGGAAAAAGATGCTTTTCTCGGCAATGAACTATTGCGCCAACTTGAATCTTTTAATTATAAAGTTCGTTTGTTTGTCGGTATTGAAGATGTCGTGCAAGCTGCTCAGCATGAGCAACCTGATATGCTGCTGCTAGATGTCCAGCTTGAGCAAAAGGGTGAAAACGCCAGTTCGTTTACCTTACCTCAGGTTCTGCTGAATCTTGAAAGTCCGCTGCTATTTATTTCCTCGTCAGGTGATTTCATGTCCAGAGTGCGTGCGTCGCAATTGGGCGCAGAGGGTTACTTCACCAAGCCTTTGGATATTCCTCTTCTGGTAAACCGGATGCAGCATATATTCGAGCAGCGGCTCACCTCGCCACAACGGGTGCTGATAGTAGATGACGACGTGGAGCTAGCGGCATACTATCGCCTGGTTTTGCAGGGAGCCGGAATGGAAGCGGCGGTTTTGCACCAGCCGGAGGCTATAATCGAAAAAATTAAGTCATTTCGGCCGGAGCTGGTGCTGCTGGATTTGCGTATGCCTGTTTATTCCGGCCCTGACCTGGCCGGTGTGATCCGCCAACACGACAACTTGGCCAGCTTGCCCCTTGTCTACCTTTCGGCAGAAACAGACCTCGCCAGCCAAATAGCAGCTATGGATCGCGGAGCCGATGATTTTCTGGTCAAGCCGATTTCTGATGCACAGCTAATAGCAGCTGTGAGTGTTCGAATTGCGCGAGCCCGCCAATTAGGTGCGCAAATCGCCAAAGACAGCCTCACCGGACTGTTGAAACATGGCAGTATTAAAGAAGCACTGGATATTGAAGTGATTCGCGCACGGCGCAGTTCGAAACCTGTCACTGTAGCCATGCTGGATATAGATAGCTTCAAATCGGTAAACGACAATTATGGCCATGCAACAGGTGATGTCGTGATTTCATCCACCGCTATGCTGCTGCGTCAGCGGCTACGGCAGTCCGATATTATCGGACGATATGGTGGCGAGGAGTTTGTGGTGGTATTACCGGAATGTGATGCCGATAATGCGTATATGTTGCTGGATGATATTCGTCAGCGTTTTGCCGCTTTGCGCTTTAGCCACGAAGGTAAAAATTTCACGTGTGCCCTTTCAGCGGGCCTCGCTTGTTCAGAGCAACACCCTGACAGTAATGGTTCAGAGCTACTTATCGCTGCTGACGTGGCGCTTTATGCGGCAAAACGGGGTGGGCGTAATCAAGTACGGGTAGCGCAAAGAGCCGGTGAAGTGATGAATCCTGAAGAGTGAACAGCAGTTCCACTTCTGTTTCCAGCTATGTTCATAGTTTGTTGAATTTAGTGCGTTTTGCTGGCAATTAATGCGGGGTTTCCCGCCGTTATTTAGCCAATATCCATTCAGTTATCTTTCTTACTGCATCACCCTCAAGCCCATTAAATCCGTGGTAGGCAAAAGCCTCACACGGATCACCGCGACTATTGCCGCCTGTGAATGTAACAAGTTCGTGCCGCGGGTTGTTATCAAGCTTGCTCATTAGCTTCGGGATATCACTGAAAGCGCAATGATTGCATCCATCTTGTTCATGGTGCACTACCAGCACCGGAATAGCGATCTTCGAAAGGGGTAAGTCAGGCACTGGTTGCGATTTGTTGTCACTCAGAATAGTGGAGGTGAGCACTAACCCATCTGGCCCATCAGCCCCTAACAGCTCTGTTGCAATATAAGCAGCTGATTGCGTACCCCTGCTTGTGCCCACCAGCCATACTGGGACTTTTGCCTGTTCTCTCACCCAGGCGATTACCGTTTTTATATCAGCGACATGTTCCGGCTTTTGACGAAAACCGGCGAGAAATGGCGGGCTTTGACGATCAGACGGGGCATCTACAAGCACAACAAGTAAACCCTGATCTGCAAACAACTGACGAGTACGCACCAGAAAATTCCCGGCACCCCATTTGAATGAGCCGTCAGAAGTAATTTGCAATCCACCATGTCCACCCGCAAAAAGAATGACCGCTGCTTTAGGGGTTGGGGGTGCCAGAACAAGTATTCTTTGTGTAACACCAGGTCGGGTAGGTATGTCTTCAACGCGCTGTGTGGGCTGCCCAAATGCCAGATTGGCAAATACTGCCACAAGCAGGGTGATACCGAATTTGAAAAGTAGCTTCGTCATGCTCGATTTCTCTCATGTTGTATTGAATGGCCCTGCATACCATAAAAGCCCGCTGCAGCATCCTGAGCATGGGCAAGCCTTCTGATTCCTGGATCTGGCGAATTAATGGCTTGGAGAGACTGTTGTGGGTTAATAACAATTTGCCTGTACAAAAGCGAATTCTAGTTCAGATCAACTCAAAATACTTTTAAAAGTAAATGCTAACTGACGCTTTTTTCCTTATTGTAAGTAATTTCACCTGTGGCAAGCCAATGAGCGCATTCGGTTCCTAACTCGCGGATAGCGCGTGCTTCGTACGCGGCAGACTCGTCAGCACTAAGCGTATCTGCCCAACGTCCATTCACACCCTTATTGATGAAAACCTCGGCACCCCCATCCCAGAAAGCACCGCCAAGGGGCACACTTTTTATCGCATTTTTTTTCATCCAGTCGAATGAACAATATTCCACAATATCATCCCAGCGTGACTCGTCTATGGGAATGTCCATAAAGGAGGCGATACGGCGCATTTGTCCCGGCATATCACTTTTCAGATTATTGAAGTGGACAAACAGAATGTTTGGCAATTCGCGTATTTGCCACCATGTGCGAATATTCTCCCAGAACGGCCAGAAAGGATGGCCATCCTTATCCATCCAGTCGTGCCAATACTGACGGATATCACCGGGAGGTCGGTCAATGGGTGGCCCTATCCGGTCAGGCGTGTCGTTTAGTGCTTCATACCAAGCCTGGTTGGCGTGAACGTGATGGTTATACATACTCCATAAAACATCCCTTCCGTCGCGTGCAATATAAATATATTTTGCCTTGGGTGAGTAGACAAGTGCATCCAGCGGAAGGTGGGTTTTAATCATTCTGCGGTGCGTTTGCGCCTCTACCTCAGGTAGTTTCACCTGTTTGGGTGGTATGCGTAAATCCAGCCAGGGCGACATTTCAGCAACTGACAATTCAGGGTTGCCGTTGAATAGCATCTGCGCCAGAATTTGCTGCATCCAGGTGGTACCGGATTTAGCGTAGGTAGCAATAACAATATCGTCTTCACGGAATTGTAGATCATTCCAGATGGTAGAATCAAAATGGTGGTTATGCAGCTCTCTAACCTTAGCCGGCCATAAAATATTTTGGGTCATGATTCCTTCACTTGTGAAATAACGATGAAAAACCTCTCCCAGCATCGTGACAAGATTTGGCAAAATCACAAATAGTCATGAATGCGGGGCGCAACCGCACACCTTGCGAGCGAAACGCTACTCTTAATTAAGATAGATCATGTTAACGATAACGCAAGAAAATAATACTACCCATTAGCATTGCGGTAGCCGAAATGCCAAAGAAATAAGTATAGGATAAATGCAAACCGGCAGTTGGGAGAAATTGAATTAAGGTGAATAACTATCTAATCAAATATTGGCTCACCGTTATACCATTTTGTTTCTGATGATTCGTCAGTAAGGGCAAGCAAGACAGCTTGTCCGAGTTCGTGCCCTGAAGCAGACAGTTTGATCTGTTGATACGCGTTAGCAGTACCCTTGATCAGAGCATCAGATTTTAAAACGATATTCAGGTTTTGTGGTATCTCAGCTCCGGGTGTTTTGCATTTTTCAACATCAAAGGAGTGCACTTTTATACAGATGGCCGGGCGAACTGGATAGATCGAACACAAATGATCTTTCAGAAATGGGCATTGGAAGTGATAATTCTGAATGGAAACATCTTTCACTATTTCAACATGCTGACGCAAAGTTACAATTACTTCCCTGAGTTTATCTGGAGGATTTTTTCTGAGTTCCTGGGCAATCAAAAAAATTTCAGGTTCAAGCGCCTCAACCCGCACATTACAGCAATGGCTACATCCAGCTCTGCAGTCGATGGATTGCCTGTCTATCGAAGTATGAACAACTTGGTCCACGCTGAGTTGCAATTTAGATATAAAAGTGATGGCAAACGGTATGCTCTGGTTGGCACAAAGTTGGTTTAATGCAGCGTGCTGCACTTTTTCAATAGCACTCAAAAACTCAGACTGTTCTTCAGGACTCAGCATATGCATAGATTAGTTCATATGAGCCGGCTTTTGGGATTATTCCAACCCAAGGTCTTTGACGAAAGCTGCGTTGCGCACAATGATTTCAGGCTTGATCTTGAATTGACTGGCAAGGAAATTTTTAATAGCATTGAAAATCTGTGGTTCGGAAATTGCCTTGATGCCCTCTTTCAATACAAGTTGGTGGCGAATGTACAATGAAAATTCCCCAACTGTAAGTAGGGTTGACGTATCCTCATCCGGGATGGGGATACCAAATTCATGTTCCGCCCAAAGTATTGTTTCAATGGTATCCAGCCCCAAAATATTATCCTTGCTTTATGCTAAATTGATTTGAGGATGAATATGATGGCATAAATACAATAGCCTAAAGCTTGGCGCTATAATCAGGTGTCAATGCGAGTAATACGCCGCATGAATTCATCGAAATAGATAGCCAAGTAAAGCTGACTTAGAATGTATTTGTTTTCTTGCCTCTGTTGCCTAGCACCAAGAGACCAGTCAAGCCTGAAAATAACATCCAGATTGCTCCAGGAATGGGCACAGAAGTCACTTCCATAGTGTTAGCGAAGTCATAACCATTTGTAGAAGCATTTAACCCGGAAATGTACAACTCCTGGATTGTAGAGTTTGCGAAAGATACACCATTCACACCATTTGCCAATAGGTAATTAAGATCAATGGCTTGAAAGTTTACAAAGGTGAGCGCAGGGTAAGGGTCGGTAATATAATCGCGATCATTTGTCTCGTTAAAAACCTGCCCATCAAAAGTGAAATTAACTTTTAAGCCGTCTAGAGCGCTAATTGTTTCATATCCCGTAATTACCAAGGCATCATCATAAGTAAAACTTCCTGTTCCATAACTACCAGCAAGCGAACCAACAGTAATTGTCGAAATAAAAGTTTTTGTTACTAGCGAAGCTTGTGTAGCTAGAGGCATGCCAGCCAGCAATACTGCTATCACAAGAGATTTTAATTTCATTTTTTATATTTTCCAGTTAATAGTTTCAGGTTTTATGCCATCTTACCGTTATGCTTAAAAATTGCTTTGTTTAAAGTTGAGCGAGTGACTAGAACGACCTAATGTCGGCATATTGTGCGGTACAAAAATGCCATCGTCAATAAAATTGTGTAGTTTTATCAGTGGCTTTGACCTGAACTGGGGTTTTGTGCACAGCAATTTCCCCTGATTTAAAGAAATGTAATCAATTAAAACAGCGTTTGTAGCTACAGTTCTTGACGCAACTTCAGTGCGTAATCATGCGCGGCGTTGATTTCCCTTGATTTGTATGCCGCAAGGTCCCGGATTTCTGATCCCATTTGTGAGACTTTATCCGGGTGGTATTGAGATATCTTTTGTTTGTAAGCCACTCTTATCTGTTCAGACGAAGCGCTCTCAGCAATTTCCAGAATTTTGAACCAGTTTGCAGGGATGTAATTTTCATCGTATGAATTGTTGCCTTTGTCCGGCATCTCGTGAAACATTTTCTCCTGAGTAATGAATGTTTCTTTATTGCTTTCGGCGACAGTTTTAGCTGAAGTCTCTGTTATTTTATCGAGCATAGCCATAACAATCCAGTAACCAGCCAACAGGCCGCCGACAATGAAAATGATTTCTTCGGCTGTCATGAAACCATACCCGTAAGACTTTTTTTATAGCTTTGAAGCGCGCTGTATCGAGGACTGGTTTCATCTTCAAAATCGATCATCTCATCTATTCTCTGACATAAAGAGTGTATCAACTGGGCAAAACGATTTGGGTCCGAAACTTGGCGATAAAAACAAATCGGGTCCCCTGCGAAAGGGTAACGCAAGGTTATTTTTCTTATCAAGTTAAGTGCGAAAGGAGGGCATGCTAAAGAATCAAATGCCAATTTCGCAATGACGTTTCCAGAAACTCCAAATGTTTCCTTTTGTCGATAAATCAGGGTCAACATGATTACAATAGTGAAATAAATAAGTCCAATTAGCAGAAGAAACCCTAATCCTGTGCCAAAAATAAAAAGTACAACTGGAATGCCGATCATGAGTAATGTGAAAAGGACTGATGTCATGAGGCGTAATGGGTTGAAAGCGTTTAGAAAACTTTGCAATGCTTCCTGGCTTTCTTGTTGCTTGTCTGTTTTAGAAAGCGACCAGCTCAAGCGGAACAAGGCGTTGCCAGGCGTTAAAGGATTTGGTAAATATGGAATTTTCTCCATTAGCTGCCAGCGGGACTCAGGGCATGCAAAAATCCATTTGCCTTTTTTTTCAATGAAAACCAATTCATTGAAAAAGAGCAACATTGCAGAATCAAATAAATAGAATCCGATAATACCAAGCACTAACCATGTTTCGAATGATATTGTCACGATCTGTTTTTGAAGATCGACCGCACCCAAGCAAATAAACCTATCACCGCTACTGCTACTACTTTCCAGGCAGCAACAGCAAATCCAACAATTGCTGCCCAGAAACCCTTTTTCGTCGCCACAGCAGCAGCTCCACCAGCAATGAGGGCAGCCAAACCAAATTCAGCCACTCTATCCCCTTGTTTAAATTCAGCATAACGTTCTCCGCTATTAAACTCAAACCCGGGCAGAGCGGCCTTGAAAGTTTTGACATCTTCATTTAAAGTTTCTGGGCTTGATACAAGCGTTGTATTCATTACACCTGTTCTTCCCAATAATCGAATGGTGTAGTTCAATATTGTGTGCCCTTCACTGCTAAGTTTTAGTCCCCATTCCAGCCGCTTTGACTTGGCATCATAATGCGGTGGGACATACCAGCCTTCTGTGTGTAATGGGGCTATTCCCAGTCTTTTTCTTTCTTCGTTTGCAGCTTCATCGCTATCTTTCAACTGCTGAAGAAGCGCATCAGGGTCAATTTTTTCATCATCCTTAACATAGCCCATGGGGTTAAACGAAAATGTTGCCCACCAGTTATTCTTTGTAGATAAAAGAATAAAATTGCCGGAATCAGGAATATTCCCTGTTAATTCGAGGAATTTCTTGCTGTTTACTTCATCCAGGAACGCTAGATTTGAATCTGTTTTTAATGTTGCTTTTGATGCCACTTGCTCCGTTTTGGGTCCGATATGCCATTCAAGCGACCGAATTGCTTTGGTAGTAACCTCTGGGTTGACGGCTGCCGAGGATGAAAATGGAAAAAAGCATAATGCAAAAAAGAAAGAGAGTAGTTTCATACTGGGCCCCAAATGTGGAATGGTAATTTCTCATCCATCAGTTTTTTTATAACTCAGGCATCTTTTCGATGCTTTTTTGGCTCATTGTGTTGTATAAACCGGAGTATGTCAAAAGAATATTCAGGTTGTGTTCATGCATGAAATATTTGGTGATTTTTATATTACTTTTCAATGTGGTTACATTGGCAAACGCAGTATGGAGTGTTTGTAAATAATCATTCAGTGTCAATATGTTGGTGTGAAATCAATTTTTAACGTTTCAGCAGGCCCATCAAAAGCGTGTTATAAATTCGTTCCCCAAGTATTTGCAGTTGTGTTTTAGTTTCAGGTCGTTTAATTAATCCGCCAAGTATCATCATGGCAATGCCATGTACACAGGCCAGGGCGGTCAGGGTGAGGTCTTCGGTTTTGCTTTCCGTATAGAGGCCTAGTTGCTTTCCGTTTTCGATGATCTTCGCCAGGCTATGGACTGCCATTGAGCCAGATTGCTTTAGTCCTTCACCGCAGTTTTCTTGAGATAACATGCCGCTGAACATGAGGTGAGCGATTTCTGGTTGATCCATGACAAGGTGTAAATACCCCATACCTGCATCAAATAATTGTTGCTGGGGGCTGTTTGGGTGGTTTTTTTCTGCTTTTTGACAAACATCTGTCAAGCGGGTGTAGCCATACATGGCGATGGATTCCAGCAAGTCAGTTTTATCCCGGAAATGGCGATATGGTGCCGCATGGCTTACCCCTGCTGCTTTGGCAACGGCTCTTAAGCTTAAGCCGGCTACCCCGTGTTGGGTGAGTAGTTGCGTGGCTGTGCTGATTAAAGTGTTGCGCAGGTCACCGTGATGGTAACTTTCTTTGGATTGAGCTTTCATCATGTTAAAGACTCTAAGTCATTTTAATGCTGGGTTGTTTTCTATTCTACAATAAAAGTTGACAGTGGAAACATCGTGGCCTATGATTTTTGATTATGTAGTCGATGTAAACATTAAGTTGCTGGTTGTATTTTGAATTTGGTCTAAAACTATATGGATGAAAGTGATTGGCATGCAAAAATTGAATGCTGGAATATTGGCGTATTTTCGTTGGGTGTTTGTGGCGGGCACATTAACTGCAGCATTGCCTGTCAGTGCGGCGGAGGTCTCAATGCCGCTCTTGACGATACATGCTTCTCTTTCCCTGCCCGCCGCTCCCGTGGTTGTTTCAGGCGGTGAAATTGCTTCGCTGCTCGACAAACCCGTGGCAATGATACGTGCAGTTAGCTGGCAGGGTGGCGTGAAAAAAATAATCCCTTTTCAAATTGATAAGCGGGATGCCAAAGGCCGTTATGTGTTTCCTTTAAAGGATGACGATAAAGCGTTATTGCTTGAAGCGACCGATGAATGTGTATTCATGCTGAACGATGCAGGGGAACGTTTGCGTCCTGGGGCAGAGTCCACCAATCCGCAGCAAACTATTGAAATTGGCATTGTTGATTTCAATACAGGAGAAAGAAAGTGGGTGTATCTGCAAGTGATAACAGCAGACACTCCTGCGGAAGTGACCAAAGATTATGTTGTATATGATGCGGCGAACGACACGATCGAAACCGGTATATACAGGATTGGATTTTCAAAGTCACAACCCTTTCTGATAGACAAGTTGCAATGGCATGTGGACGGTGTCGGTAAATGGAGTCCAAACGTGGTCGACACCATGAAAATCCGGCATCACGGTAAATTGCTCGGAATCGATTTTGTCCGCACCCAGGCGGATTATCGCTCACGCATCATTGCTGTGAAAGATGGTCCGGTGCGCGTGATACGCAGGACGCTTAATTCTGTGAAAGTACTTGGTTACTTGCAAAGTCCGTCGTTGACTATCGACTATGTTATCTACGCAAATGGGTTGCAAATGGATACGTTGATTGATCTTCCCTTTAAGTTAAGCTGGTTTTTTTCTGATTTAAGCACGCTGACAACAATCGACTGGAATGATGCGCCACCGTTACCCGCGTTGCGCATAAACAGTGCCGGTAAACCGGCCATTACCATAAATGGCGAAATGAATCCGGATAAGGAACAGTTTAATAAAGGTGTGGAGCAACGGTTCGGAATAGAAAGCGCCTACGGCTTGCTGATGGTGCAACTGGAACTGGAAAAAAATCTGCCCGTTGAGCCGCATTTATACCTGCTGGATGACCGCAAGCGAGTGGATGAACCCGAAAATATTCCGGGCCAGTTTGGTAACGTGGGATTTCTAACTACAGGCTGGGAAAAAGTGGACACTTCATTGCACCATTTGATGTTTAACGTTTTAGTGCTGCAAAAAACAAGTGTTGGAAATGGGCTGGAATTGCTGGGCACCTACCCCGTAAAGAAAAAACAAATCACGAAACAATAATCAGGTGCGTTGCGTAGGGATGACCGAGTCATTTAATTAGAAAAATGGAAATTTAGTACTCTCTTAGCAAGGAGATGATGATGAGCATAGCGTACTGGTGCATATTTATTTCAGGGTTATTACCTTTTTTCTGGAGTATGTCGTGGCGTTGGCCGGTTTACAGTCTAACCGCTAATCTTGCGCCCCGTTCATTTGAAGTAAAGTTATCTGGATGGCGGCTGCGTGCACACTGGGCGCATCTCAATGCGATTGAAGCCTTTCCCCAGTTTGCGGTGGCGGTCATCGTTGCGCAGCAATTTCACGTTTCACAGTCTATAGTGGATGAACTGGCAATTGCGTTTGTTATTTTCCGCGTGGTGCATGGTTTGTTTTACCTTGCAGATCTGGGTGTGCCACGAACCTTGGCTTTCGCCGGGGGTGGGGCATGCACTATTGCCTTGTTTCTTTTGGCCATCTAATTTCCAGCAAGGAGAGAAATCATGAAGCTGTACGGACACCCTTATTCCAATGCTGCACGTCGAGTGCAAATGTTTTGTGAGGAATGCAAAATTCCTTATACCTATCAAATGGTAGACCTGATGAAAGGGGAGCAATATGCGCCGGAATATCTGGCGTTGAACCCGAATGGCAAAGTGCCTGTGATTGAAGATGATGATTTTGTGCTTTGGGAATCCAATACGATCATGCGCTATCTGGCAGACAAACATAAGGCTGAATCCTGGTACCCTCGGGATGCAAAATCACGCTCGCAGGTAGACCAGTGGCTGGACTGGAGTCAGACTCGATTAGGGCCAGAGGCCGGCAAGATCATGTTTAATACACACTTTGCGGGTGAAAACGGCAACAAGCAGGCTATAGAGGACGGAAAGAAATGGTTGCAGAAAATTCTCCCTGTGATGAATGCTCTGTTGAGCAAACAAACGTATTTGTGTGGTGAAGCCATCACGCTAGCTGATTTGGCAGCGGTAACTAATGTTGCCTACCTTGAAATGTGTCGATATGAATTGGATGAATTCCCTGCCGTCTGCAACTGGTACAGCAGTATGAAACAGCGGCCGAGCTTTGTAGCCACCGTACCAAAATAAAAGGTGATCGTGATGAAACTTTTAACCATCCCCATTAGCCACTATTGTGAAAAAGCACGCTGGGCACTTATCCGGCACGGGATTCCCTATCAGGAAGAGCCGCATTTGCAAGGTTTTCATTATCCTTACGCTTATTGGATGAGTGGTGGAAAAATGGTACCGGTGCTGCAAGATGGCAAATATGTGATATCCGATTCCACCGCAATTCTCAAGTATCTGGATAGCTATGCGGCGAAAGAAGCACGGCTCTATCCGGAAGATCGCGAATTAAGGCATCAAGTAGATGAATTGGAGGACTTGTTTGACGAACAACTGGGGGTGGAAAGCAGGCGATGGGTTTATTTTCATTACCTGCAGCATCCTCGTGCAATGCTGAAAATTGCGTCGCAAGGGATATCACCATTTGAAAAAGCCCTGGGGCCGGTGTGTTTTCCTTTTTTGAAAGCCTTTGCTGCGAGGATGCTGCACACCGATGATGAAAAGGTCAAGGTAGGCGTGAACCAGTCTCGGCAGATCATCCAGAAAGTGGATGGCTTGCTAAGTGATGGCCGGAAGTATCTGGTTGGCGACAGATTCAGTGCCGCTGACTTGAGTCTGGTATGCATGATGGCGCCTTTTGTATTGCCGCGCCAATATGGCATAACGCTGCCTGCTCTGGCGGAAGTGCCTGAATCCATGCAAACCACAGTAAAGGAATTTCAAAGCACCGTCACAGGTCAGTATGTACGCCATCTGTGCGAAACTGAGCGCTGCTCGCAAAAAAATAAAATACCGGTTGTTTAAAAGTTGAATAGTCGCAATCCCCCTCTCCCTGCCCCTCTCCCACAAGGGGCGAGGGAACCTGCTAACTTACTCATTCTTCAGCTCAGCCCCACTCACAAAATATTTCATAGAAGAGCTGGGGGAATGGGGAAATACCTGGGCTGTAATGAGGAAGCTTTGCGCCAACTTTAAACATGATCAAGTCAAAATGGCAGGAAACAAGCAACAATAACGTATGAAAATCAAACCAAATGCGATGCAAAATGTGCAAGGTTTTGCTGAGGCTGGTTTCGGCGCATATAATAGTCTTTTGTGATTAGCTAAGGAAGAACAAACATGCCATCAAAAGAGGCCGCAAGCACTGATCTGGATCAAATTCAATTAACACAGTTTCTAAGCCATCAACATTTGTGCGATTCCCTAACTATTGGGGAAATTCACATACTGCTAGGCTATCTGACGCTAATGGATTTGAAAAAAGGTGAGATCTTGTCGGATATTGGTGATGTGGGCGATTCGCTGTACCTTGTGGTAAAAGGTGAAATTGCAGTGACGTTTGACGAGCGTGGAGAAGAAGGTGAAGTGGTTCGCGCTGCTTCAGGTGGTCTGGTTGGCGTCATGTCTTTCTTTGATAAGCAGCCGCGTTCTGTTCGACTGGTCGCTAAAGCACCTAAAACCCAAGTGCTCAAATTGTCCCGCGCCATGTATAAGCGTATGAAAGTAGAGCAGCCGTATATTGCAATCAACATTGTAGAGCAGGCGATTATCAGTCTGGATAACTTGTTCCGTCGGGTCAGCAGTGATTTTGCACAATTCTCCCATTATCTTTATGGTGCGGGATATAAGTAACTGCTTACTGATTTTCCCTTTGAACAGCTTTAACAATACGTTGGTGTGTTTTTCAGGAGGCTTGCGCAACGTTGTACATTCACCGCGGAGACGCAGAGGCGCAGAGTTGATGTGCCATATTGCTTTGTTATCTGGATAGGCTGTTTGCTTTATTGTCTTTCTCCGCGTCTCAGCGCCTCTGCGGTTAATTAAGCGGCCCCTGAATTTTAAATATTTCCAAAACCATTAAGAGCTAGCCATTTAGCTGAGTATTTTACTAATCAGCAAATAGTTTTACCGACTATTTGCGAGCTGGGTGAAGTATCCCCCAGCTCTGCTATATCTGTTTGCACAGTAAAATCATGATAGAGCTCTGAACACACTAAAAATCAGTCAATTTAAACTTATCGGCCAAAATGGCATCGCGATTTTCTGGCGCAATGGATATTTTTTCAACTTTTCCATTTTTGATGGTTTTAAGCATATTGTCGAAAAATATGGTTCTTCCAGCAGGGTTATGAAGGACAACCAGTAATTTTTTAACAAAAATAGCATCAGGGTGTGTGGAATTGAGGTAATTGGCTGGAGTAAAGTCAATCCACTCTTGTGGAGAGAGATCAAACGCAAACTGATTGGTCCATTCCCCCTCAACGAGCGCTTGCAATAAGTACTCATGCTCAGTTGTTTTGCTCAACTTGAATGTATCCGCATCCTGTTTGACATTTACATTCAGTATGTTTAGCCGCATAGGCGCTCGGATCCCGTAACTGCCAAAACCCAAATCACACAGCCACTCTTCATCATCCAGTTTCAGCACAATAGCCATATGTGTTTTTGGCCGCTTAACTGGGTAGAACATAGGTCGTGCAGCAACAAACTGGTATGAAATTCCCAATGCTTGCAGCGCCATGGCAAAAAGGCCATTAACCTCGTAACAGTAACCGCCACGATTTCGATTGAGAATCTTGTCAACGATTTCCTCAGGAACCAGAGAAACCACTTTTCCAGCCTGAACATCCAGGTTTTCAAATGGCACAGAAAATAACTGACACCGCATCATATTGGTAACGGTAGCAATATCGGCTTGAGCATCGCCGTAAAAGCCAATTCGGTTGAGGTAGTTTTGAAGTTCAAAATTGTCAGCTTGCATACTTGTACACCTTGGTTAATATTTCTGCCAGATTAATGTTTTTTTGTAGCTCGATTGTGTTTAGTATTGGGTGCTATATGGACCCATTGTTCCTTGCCCCGCTTTTTGCGTGATGGCCAAAAATCCCTGCAATCACCTGGCGATCCGCAGTTTGATAGCAGATTGCATCCTGCGTCTAAACAACTAGTATCGCATGGCAGATCGCAAGGTAAGTCACAAAACCCTCCTTGCCTGTGCCAATCCAGATGTGCGACAACGTTACGGTGATGCGTTGCGCTACATTTTTCCAGTCGTTTTTGCAGAATGCCAATCCCACCCAAGACGCCAAAGCGTTGAATAGCGCGAAAGCCTAAAGCAGAACAACTGGCCTGGCCTGTGTGTGATCTATATGCGCAGGTAAATCCTTTGTGTGGCGAAATATGTCGTTGATAAATAACAATGAACAAAAGCGCAAGTCTTTTCATTTTATAGTTAACGTCGTTCTAATTTTCATCTCAAACTTCAAAAGTACAGCCGAATATTGATCTTGGAAACCCAGTCTATTGTGACCTTAGTCAGTTAAACCTGTTTACCTATGTTCCCTAAATGGGTGTAACTAAATCCCTGAGCATATTTAAGTCCATAACCAAGCGCGCGGTCAAAACCGATATGTGCAAACCAAATGAGCCCACCAGCAAGTACCAGTGCGTTTGCCATTACAACGCCAGTAATAGTTAAAGCAATTGCGCCGCAATAACTGTGGGTAAGATTGTACGAAATAGCGCCGACACGTGGGCCAAACAAGTAACCTGTAAAAGACAAATCAGGTAACAGGAAAAACCAAAAATAAGTTGGCCATGCAAAATTTAATTTGTGAAACATGAATGTCGAAGCGACCAGAATGGCAAGGCCTTCCAGGCGGAGAATTAAACGTATATTTCCTGTCGCAGCATCCAAGATGCACCTCAAATAGGGTTCTGGTGTGTAAGTGAGTACATGCTAAAGCAAGGGTGTTGTTAAGCCCTTTTCGTGCAAATGATGATCCCTGTTGACCACGCAATTTTGGTCGTCAATAAATCATCCCGGGCTTCGAGATATTTAGTTAGATTGCTGGCTTTGTCAGCATGCCCATCCGGCCAGTTGTCTTGTGGCAGCATGTCATCAATGATATATAGCCCTCCACTTTTTAATAGTGACAATGTTTCTTCCAGTTGATGATATTTTCCAGGCCAGGTATCAGCAAAAATAAAATCAATAGATTCCGGCTCAGTATTATTTATCAGTTCTTCACCTTGGCCAACCACAAAGCTTACACGTTGGTCATTACCAAGGTATCTTTTGGCGATGGCTACCAGTTCCTCGTTGCTATCAATAGTAGTAAGGGATGAAAGCGCATCCATGCCATGAAGTATCCAGGCTGTTGATAACCCACTCCCCGTACCTAACTCAAGAAATCGTCCATTAGGCTTTGTGGCGGAAAGTGTGGCCAATAGAGAACCCGGCAATGGGTCTGACAATTGATCAAAGTTAATTTTGAGTGTTTCATCAAGTATTTGTTGATACCCGATAGGGAAATGTTTCACTGTATCTTTCATTGAGCAGCAATTAAGTTAAGCATGCTTTATGGGCGCTATATAAATCACATGTTGCGAACTGCTTTGTGTGATGATTTCTGCCTTCATTCAAAAACCGGGCGCGTAAACGAGCGTTCAAAACTCAGAAAGCACTGTGTTTCCCGGTAGTAGCGCATAGCTGCCTGGCACTCTGCGTCATCTGTAGCGGCAGCACGGTAAATTTCGTAATCAGCTAGTGAAGGAAAAGAAAACAGGGCATGTGCAATGTTGTTTGGCCCTTCGTGAGGCAAAAAATAGCCATGGTGCTTGCCGCCAAATTTTTCTACCAAAGGAATCCACAACTTTCCATAGGTTTCAAATTCTTTCAGTTTCAAAGGATCAATCACGTAACGAAGATAACAAGTAATCATAAGGTTTCTTCCACTTCAGTAACTCAGTCGGAGCGCCGTAAAATGCGTGTTACCTGAAGACCTCTTGAATGATCAAGGCGTGTTTTCAGTAATACGATTATATGGTCTGGCTGCGTTCAGTCATTATGACATTGTCACTGAGCATCGCGCAATGAATTTGATCAATTGGTTGCTTCATAAATGCTTGCCATGTTGAGTTTGGCTCCCAATCTTTGAGTATTGCGCTCTGCGCTTCAGGTTCAGGCAAGCCTTGTCATCGAAAATACAAATAGAGAAATGCCGAGACCCTGTAATTCAATGCGCAATGAACCCACACTTTTTCCGTTTTAAGGGTTTCCATAATGCCAATAAATTGTATCAGGTAGCTGGTTTTCGGCGCTTCGAAAGGCACAGGGATATGATGGTAAGACATACCCAGTCGGGTAACAATATATCCCTCTTCCGGTATGGCATTATCTGAATCATGCATCGCCAGGTTGATCACTGATCTATATCCAGCGGAGGCGATAAAGCGAAAGTCTGCCTCATCTGGTTGCCCGGATGAGGCTATTTGATCAGAAATTTGGAGGTGGTTAGGAATGTTCATTTCTGATATCTTTTCGCGTAATTAAACATCTGTAGCTGTCTCTGGAATTTACGTTATAGAACAGAATATCATTTTGTGCATAGCATGATCATGGCAGGCATTGCTGAGCACAAGTAGCTTTGTTGCTAAACTCAATTGAGTCTGAACCTGACGATCCTTGATTCAAACATTTGGTCTGGCCACACTGGGGGCAATGCAATTAGCACGTTTTTTTGTTTCATTATTGCGTGGAGACCTGTCAATGGATGTGGGTTCCAAACCTCGTTTGCACAGAAAATCAGATGCATCCGCTTTGCGAAAATACTCAGCATAATCTGTGGCGTTTTTCCCCATTTGATCTATCAAGTCAATGCTGGCACCCATTAAGATCAGCAATTTCATCATGGGGATGCTGCCATTCTCAGCGGCCATCATCAGCGGGGTTTCACCACGCCTTGCGGACACGCCAATGTTGGGGTTGGCGCCACCAACCAGCAATGTGCGGGCAAGATCTAAATTATCTTTTTTCACAGCATGGTGCAATGCGTTGTACCAACCGCCCACTTGTATGTCGGGATCGCTGCCAGATTCTAATAAACGGCGTACTGTCGCCCTATCCCCAAAGTAAGCAGCAAGGGACAGGGCAGAGTATGCGTTACTCGTGTTGGTGTCACGATTGACGCCTTGTTCTGCCAGTTCCATTGCCAAATCACCATAACCGCTACTGGCAGCAGCGTTGTAAGGGCTAAAGCCGATTTTGTTTTTTTGGTTGTTGTTTGCACCCAGCATCAACAACTCGCGCACGCTTTTATAATCGCCATTGCCTGCAGCGTAAATTAATGCGGTATCACCCGAATAATCATCCGAAGTGCTATTCACATCAATCCCTGCTTTTACCAATGGTCTGATGGTATCAGGCATCTTTTCGGCAATCGCAATATCAAGCCAAGTTGCCTCTTTACCTGGGTTATGCGTGAGTTCTTGTCGTCCCCAAGGGCTATTTATCCGAGCTTCAACCGCATTTTGGCAGCGCGCAGCAAGTGCTTCACGCAACGGTAAGGTTTGTGAGCATGGGTCAGGAGCGTAGGCTTGCTGATGCGCAGCATTGGCTAAAAACCAGGATGACGTAAAGCTCGTCATATTAAAAACGCTACCATCCTTGACTGTGCATTTCGTTTCAATAGCCAGCCGTTGTTCCCAAGGTTTGCTTGCAAGTGGTGCAGGAATAGTAAATTCCCAATTCCCTTGTGTGCTGTATGCGCGCTGACCGGATCGCTCAACAGAAATGGGCTGCCATGCAGACCAGCTCCCGGGCGGATTGTTGACACTGTGTTCTGCACCAAAAAATCCCATTGGTGTTAAGCCAACCCTTACTTCCTTCAATGCCTTGCAGTCAAACCATAAATTTCGTTCGGCGGCATGGCTTACTTCATGGAGCTGAACAGTTAATTGATTATTCTGCCAGTGCACATTACCCCGCACGCCTACGCGGGCAAAGGCAGGGTAGTTATTAATATGAGGCAGTTCTAATGGTGCGTCAAACTGCAATTTTACAGGCCAGTCATAGTGAGATGAAAGTGCCGGGTCGGTTTGCACACGAATATAAATGGCATCCAGCAAATCGCGGGGCGAAAAGCTGCTGTTACCGAATAAAAATGCCAGATAAACGACAATAAGTGTAGTCAGTACGAATAAACGCGAGCTACGTAAAAAATGCATAAGGCGATTGAACACTATTGAGGTTCCGGATAATTCACTCGCATAGTAGACGAAATTGTTGTGTTTGTGTGATTACAACTAAGCTTGATTGGTATTCCAAGATTCGATGAAATCAATCACGGGAAGACGGGTAGCAGTCGAGATTTTCTTCGCCCACTCCTCAGACAAAGTGTGATGATTGTCATTGCAATCCACAAACTCCTGTAATTTTATCTCTCGTTGCCCTTTTCCAGCCAGATAGATCTCCGGATGATACATACCTTCAGTGTCGTATCCTCGAGCACAAGTAACACGCCTTTTGATATGCGTGAATTCTGATATTTGAAAATTTTCCGACCAAAGAGGAATAAACCCGAGTAAGTAATAGGTTTTAATGATGTTCGTAGTCTTAGAAAATACTCTGGTGCGCCAAGTGAATAAGGTCAAGAAGGCAATGAGCCCAATGAAGCTAAACCAAAGTATAAAAAAGCTATTCCAGCGAGTTTCGTTAGAAATGGTGAACAGGAACCCACCAAAAAGCAGCAGAAAAAACACAAGGCTTGCAGTGATTAGTCTCGAATATATTTGCGGAAAATAAGGAATAGATAGGGTTGGCTCTAACATTCACCAATAATACTTCAAATCAATAGCGCCTGTGTATGTGACAGGGGATTGGCTCGCGTAGATACTGTTATCCAAGTCAACCCCCATGCAAAGTCGGATCGAAATATTTTCCTGATTTAAGTACACCGAAGGCGACATGAATCAGCTTTCGC